>NZMW01000004.1:244443-544443 GCA_002694685.1 Balneola sp. | reverse complement strand
ATAATAACTGGAAAACTACTAACGACGACTTAGATTTTGAGATCACAACATCTCAGTCAGCTACAGGTTCACAATCTTTAAAGATTCCAATGACCAGTAACTTTCCTAGCCTCTACTCTCCTTATCTGTCGACAAGTTCTACTTATTCCAGCTACAATGTTTCTTTCAAAGTATATACGGAAGGTTCGGTAAGTGCTATTCTCAGAACAAGGTCAGCTGATGATAAATTATCTTCAGGTGTATGGTTTCACGATAGCAATTCTATCTATTTCAGAAATGGTGGAACAAATTATACTGGCAGTGGTGATTCTTACTCTGCTGGTTCCTGGTATGATGTATCTGTTGATATAAGTACCGATAATGGTGGAGAAGCTGTGTACAATTACGAAGGTGAAACTAGAACCAGGTCTAGTGAATCTACATTTCCAGAAATATTCGAGATCTCTCTTCAAGCCTCAGGTTCTTCTAATTATGTTTATATAGATGATCTTAGAATCACAGCCGAAGATTTATATGGACCTGCTCTCACAATCAGCGACAACAGCATGACGATCCGCCCCGGCGAAACCGATACCATGACTGTTACTTTTTATGGCAATGGATACGATGAGGGTGTTTATGATGGTAATATTTACCTCACAACCAACGATCCTAATAATGATTCCCTGACTATTCCAGTAGATCTTCGCATCGATCCCAACAATCTCAACTCCAATGGTGAATTTGCTTTAGAACTTACCGGTCAGGCAGGCTTTCGTTTGCTTGCTGCACCTACCGATGTAAACCTTATGGACTTCCTTGAACCACTTCATACTCAGGGAGCAACCAACGCCGATGTTACGAATGGAGGCCCGGTCGTTTGGACTTGGGATAAAACTTTTACTGGAACCACTAATGTTGGCTGGAATCCTGTAGCAGATTTAGACACCACCCTCTCCTCCGGTGATGCATTTCTCGTTTACGTATTTGATGAAACGGTCTATGGAGATTCAACTTCACAAGGCTTTCCAAAACTGCTTCCGATTTCGGGCACAACGGTTAGTTCTGCAACTCCCTCTGTAAACCAAAATGCAGATGGGCTCACTATGGTGGGAAATCCATACCCCTCTACTATTGATTGGGATAATGTTTCAACTACCGAACTTGAAGATGCAATTTATATCTATGATCCCAATGCCAGTTCGTGGGAGTCTTATGTAGGTGGTATTGGTGACATTACAAACGGACTGATCAAAGCTTTCCAGGGATTCTTTGTTCAATCTTCGGCTTCGATATCAAGCGGACCAGCTATTTCTTTTGATACGGGGGATATCTCCTCCGGAGGTGATTTTTATGGAAAAGACAATCAGAAAATCTTTGCTCGTTTTGAAGTTGAAGACCCAAAATTTAACCTCAGTAATAGTGCCTGGGTAGTATTCAATAATCAGGCTACTGAAGCTAAAGATTCATTTGATGCTTTAGAGTTTCTTCCTCTTTCTGCGGATTACATCTACACCTCAACAATGGCTTCTGATGGTACAGAATTAGATATCAATGCCCTTCCCGAATTTGATCAAACACTGGAACTGCCTCTTAACATCAACTCTAATATTGCAGAGTCTGTCGAGTTTACCCTTACGGATATTTCCGGACTCGAGTATGTAGATATCTCTATATCTAATGGGGATTGGTCTAAGGAAATTGAGCTCAATAAATCAGTCTCATTGGATTATACCCCCAACCCAGTAATTCAGAAAAATGGGTTTCCAGTTTCTTTCAAGAAGGAAAATCTAAATGAATATAAATTAGTTTTCAGCAAACGAAGTACCGTTTCCATTGAAGAGCCTGACGTACCTCAGGAATTCACCCTCCAACAAAACTATCCGAATCCGTTTAACCCAACTACTTCCATTCAGTTTGGGCTTCCAACAACAGCTACAGTGAAATTATCGGTTTACAATGTGCTTGGTCAACTTGTGGATGTGTTAATCAATGAACGCCGGCAGGCTGGATTTCATACCGTAAATTTTGATGCCGTAGATTTATCGAGCGGAGTGTATCTGTTTAGAATTGAAGCCGGATCTTTTGTTGACTCAAAAAAGATGGTTTTAATGAAATAGAGTTTCAATTAAGGCTTTGCATAATGGCAAAAATAAAAACCGTTAACGAATACATCTCAAAGCATGAGAAGTGGGAAAAGAGCCTGAATCACCTTCATTCTTTGATTTTTGAAACTGAACTTGACGTTAGCATAAAATGGGGGCAGCCCGTTTATTCTCTAAATGGTAAGAATGTTGTTGGAATTGGAGCTTTTAACGCACACTTCGGACTTTGGTTCTTTAACGGCGCTTTACTTGATGATCCTGAAGGGCATCTTCATAATGCTCAGAAAGGCAGAACTAAAGCTATGCGGCAACTGCGTTTTGAGGATTTTGCAGATATCAATGATGGAATCATAAACCAGTTCTTAAAACAGGCGATTGCCAATCAAAAAGCTGGAAAGGAAGTTAAAATTGATACCAAAAGGAAAGCCAACATCCCTTCTTTATTAGGAGAATCACTTTCTGTGAACAAAAAACTTAAAGCCCAATTCGACAAATTGACTCCGGGTCGTCAGCGTGAATATGCAGAGTACATTTCAACCGCCAAGCAAGAGGCAACCAAAAAGCGCAGGTTACAGAAAATCACTCCGATGATTGAAAAAGGAATAGGGCTTAACGATAAGTATCAAAAATAGCTAAAGACTTAAAGCTCGTACTCAAATTCATAAAAGTGCTTCCCATCCTTAATATTGATGGACATTTTACCAGTAAGCCCTTCTAATTCATCCGTACCAGAATCAGGTACTACTTCCAATACGAGGCGATCATTACCTTTATCCATTATCCCAAAATGCTGCAGCACAAAGCCACCTCTCTTTCCAGATAGCTTCCCAGTCACCTGCTCCATAGCTACGTACCCTGCGGATCCTTTTACCGGAGTCATGGCACTAAGCATTTCTCCTTTACTGGTGGCATCCAAATCACCGTGGAATGTCTTATCAATAGACATCCGGTTAAGAGTAATACCACCCTTGCCTTCCGCATATCCATCAATGGGGTTAAGCTTTACTTCAAATTTCCCGGTCACCTTCATGTATTCTATTCTTTATTTGGAAATTTCAATGCTAAAATTGCGCCGATATAGGCCATTGGAATATAGGCTCCTACAATATCAACGATATTAAACCAAAGCGGGGCTGGGAGCATAACTACATTAGTTGCACCACCCAATAGGAAAAAACAGCCAATAAAAAGTGCCCATTTCTTTGGTTCGGATACTACAAAATAAGCCGTCAAAAAAGCCCCGACTAATGTTCCTAAAGCATGGGCTAAAAACGGCATTAAAAAATGTTTGGGTTGAAAGAGATGCATAGACTCCCGCAGCCCTTCCATCGTGGTGACATCTGCCCCACCTGGTGGTGGAATAATGGATCCGCTTATCATGATGATCCCCATATTAACAACTCCACCTACTATAATACCGGCCAGAGCAGCTAGGCTATTTCTTAGAAATGGTTTCATACTTGTTGGTTTAATGGATTGGAAGACAGGAGATTATAATGAATCCTTCAAGTAATAAAAAAACCCCGACCAACTTAATGATCGAGGTTTAAATCTTGTCAGAGATTTATGAGAGAAGATGATTTACATCATTCCGCCCATGCCTCCCATTCCTGGCATTCCGCCGCCCATGCCACCTGGCATGCCGCCTCCGCCACTATCATCATCGTCGCCTTTAGAAGGCTTCTCAGAGATAACAGCTTCAGTGGTGAGCATCAATCCGGATACAGAAGCAGCATTTTGCAGCGCTGTTCTGGTTACTTTAGTAGGATCGATTACACCAGCTTTGATCAAGTCTTCGTACACTTCGGTACGAGCGTTGTAACCAAATGAATCTTTGCCTTCAAGTACTTTCTGAACAACGATTGCGCCTTCGGCACCTGCGTTGTTTGCGATTGTACGAAGAGGAGCTTCTAATGCTCTGCGGATAATTTGGACACCAACGTTTTCGTCAGCATTGTCGCCTTTGATCTTGTCAAGAGACTTAATGGTACGAAGCAGAGCCACGCCACCACCAGGTACAATACCTTCTTCTACAGCTGCGCGTGTTGCATGTAATGCATCTTCCACACGAGCTTTTTTCTCTTTCATTTCAATTTCAGAGGCTGCACCGATATAAAGTACTGCAACACCGCCGCTTAATTTAGCGAGACGTTCCTGTAGTTTTTCACGGTCGTAATCAGAAGTTGTATTCTCAATCTGAGATTTAATCTGATTTACTCGAGCCTGAATATCTTTTTCTTCACCGTTTCCATCAACAATAGTTGTTGAGTCTTTGTCGATAGTTACGCGAGATGCGCGGCCTAGAAAATCAAGAGTAGCATTTTCAAGCTTGTATCCGCGTTCTTCAGAAATCACGGTTCCACCTGTAAGAATACCAATATCTTCTAACATTGCTTTTCTGCGGTCGCCAAATCCTGGTGCTTTTACAGCAGCAATCTTCAGAGAACCACGCAGCTTGTTAACTACTAATGTAGCTAATGCTTCGCCTTCAATATCTTCAGCGATAATAAGCAGTGGGTTTCCGTTTTGTACTACTTTCTCTAGAATTGGAAGCAGATCTTTCATCGAAGAAATTTTCTTATCGAAAATCAGGATGTAAGGATCTTCCATTTCTGTAACCATCTTCTCAGAATCAGTTACGAAGTATGGAGAAAGGTAGCCACGGTCAAACTGCATACCTTCTACTGTTTCCAGATAGGTTTCAGTTCCTTTGGCTTCTTCAACAGTGATTACACCATCTTTACCAACTTTTTCCATTGCATCGGCAATCAAGTTACCAATGAATTCATCGTTGTTGGCTGAAATAGTACCGATTTGAGCAATCTCTTTACGGTCGTCAATGTCACGACTCATTTTGGCGAGATCTTCAACAATTGCTTTAACTGCTTTTTCAATACCGGACTTTAAGTCCATTGGGTTTGCGCCCGCAGTTACGTTTTTGAGACCTTCGCTTAGAATGGCTTGTGCAAGAACAGTAGCTGTTGTAGTACCATCACCGGCGTTATCGCTGGTTCTGGAAGCTACTTCTTTTACCATCTGAGCGCCCATGTTTTGAACCTTATCGGAAAGCTCGATTTCTTTAGCTACAGTAACACCATCTTTGGTTACTGTTGGAGCTCCGAATGATTTCTCAATAACAACATTGCGTCCACGAGGTCCAAGCGTAACTTTAACAGCATTGGCAAGCTTGTCAACGCCTTTCTTTAACGCGTCGCGAGCTTCTATATCGTAGTGAACTAACTTAGCAGACATAATTATCTATAATTTTAAGTTTGTGATTTAATTCTTTTGAAAAGGTGGGTTACGAAACAATTCCCATAATATCAGATTCGCGCATAATGAGGTACTCTTCTCCTTCCAGAGTTACTTCTGTACCTGCATACTTGCCGTAAAGAACTTTGTCGCCTTCTTTAACGGTCATCTCAATTTTATTGCCGTTTTCCACTTTTCCGGCACCTACCGCTTTTACAGTTCCTTGCTGCGGTTTTTCTTTAGCCGTATCGGGGATGATAATACCTGAGCTGGTTTTCTCTTCGGCAGGTTCTGCCTGTACCAACACGCGGTCGCCTAAAGGTTGAATGTTAGCCATGTTTATGACTCCTGTTAGTTTTGATTAATGGTTTCATATTTTCTTGAGGACAAGCCTCTTCGTTTCCAACACACTTAGTGCAAGTTCCGTACCAAACGATCTGAAAAATTCAAACCACTGCTTTATTGCTCTCTTTTAGCAGGATTATTGTAGAAAGGCTTCGTTTGTTAAGATAAGTTGTCAGTCTGCTCTAGATGCTCTGCCAACTTTGCATAGGTTTCAGGTTCCCAATGCTCGGCTCTGTCATCAAAGTTGTAACCTTCAGGAAGATAATCTCCCAATACAGGCTTCAAAGAATTACTTAATTTTTTGCGGCGCTGATTAAAGGCGGTTCTTACAATTCTCTTCAGCGTATCATCAGCATAAGGGAGGCTTGGTTTATCGAACTTCAATTTGATAACTGCGCTCGTCACTTTTGGAGGTGGGCTGAATGAGTGACGGCTCACTTCAAATAAAATTTCAGGTGTACAAAATAGCTGGGTTTGCACACTGAGGATACCATATTGTTTGGATGACGGGTCTGCAACCAATCGTTCAGCTACTTCTTTCTGCATCATCAGGATGGCTTCTGTAAACAACGTTCGGTTTTCAAGCAGGTCAAATAGAATGGGCGTCGTTATGTAATACGGAAGGTTTCCGATCACCACATTGTTTTTATCGGCTTCTACCATTTCCTGCCAAATTACCTTAAGCACATCTTGCTGGTGAATTGTGATGTTACTCACTTCTTCTTTGAGGACGTTAACCGCACGCTGATCAAGTTCTATCGCATGCAGATTATCAAACTTCTCGGCAAGCCACTTTGTTAAAGCTCCCGTTCCCGGGCCAATTTCAATTACACGATCCTCTTTTCCTGCGACTATGGCATCAATAATTTGATAAACGACAACCTGGTCGGTTAAGAAATGTTGCCCCAGGCTTTTTTTGGTTCTGAATGACATTGGCGACGATTGACGATTGACGATTGACGATTGACGATTGACGATTGACCTAAGGTTGCGTTTAAGGTTCCTAAAGTCAAAAAATAAAATTATAGATTTGGTCATTGGTCATTGGTCATTGGTCACTATTAAATAGATTTGTACCTTAAGTTCAGCTTGGTAATCTTAAAGCATTCATTTTTGCATACACTTATTTAGATGAGCTTTCTCGAAAAAATCGGATTAGGCCAAAAGAGGAAAGAGCTTACCCCTCTTATTGGTGACAAGAAAAAGAAGGAACAGGAAAGGTATTCACTGAAAAGGAATCCGTACATCCGGATTGCCATCCTGATTTTTTTTATAGCACTAAGTGCCTTTTCACTTCCCCGAAATCCAGTTAACTCCGGGTTGAACTATACGGAAGGCCAGCCTTGGAGAAATCCTGATTTAACGGCTCCTTTTACTTTTGCTCTAAACAAAACGGTTGAAGAGCTTGAAAATGAACGTGAGGACATTCGGCAGAAAACAGCCCCTATTTTCAGGGTTGATACAAATGTTCCCATTACCGTACAGGCCCGGCTTGACTCTATCTATCGCGATATACAACCTGTACTCGAAAGTTATACGGATTGGCAATCTTCAAAAAGAGCTGAACAGGAAAGAGCCTATGATGACAGCACTAGGTTTGCTCAGGAATTAAGCCAAACTGAAGTTCAACTCACCGAGCCCTCCTGGCAAGTATTACTTGATAGTTACGACCGTGTTCAGCAACTGAATCTTCCTCCAAATCAATTTTTAGGGGTGAATGTAAAACAAGAGCTGGAGTCGTTAATTGATGAGTTGATGAGTCAGGGCATTATCAACAGGAATAAGAGCAATCTTAATACCGGTAAAATCACCATTAGGAATACTGTTGAAAGCACAGAGCAGTCTGTGGACTTGGCGCGGGTCAGAGACTTACGGGAAGCAAATGAATACATGCAGTTCAGGCTTAACAGAACTTTTCCCGATAGCCTGACTCAACTAGCCATAGAGCTTTACAATAAAGTCATCATCCCAAATTATAAATATAATGAAGAGGACACTCAGGCTCGTTTAGAAGAGGCTTTATCAACTATTTCGGAGAGTAAAGGTGCTATTGCTCAGGGACAGGTTATTGTACGCCGCGGAGATCTTGTTACCCCCGAACGTGCCAATATTTTGAAAAGCCTTGCTGAGGCTCGTTCAGAAAATGCTACCAATATTGAGAAATGGGTCCGTTTTGCAGGGCAAATAGTGATCATCATCGCGGTGACTTTTGTGTTCTTCATGTACATCTATTTATATCGAAGAAACATCACTTCCGATAATGGACTCTTCTTACTCGTTTTCCTGATCATGGGTTTGGTTTCGTTTGGCTCAGGCCTCGTCAATTACCTTGACATAGCTGATCCTTACATTATTCCGATCGCCATAGCTCCCATTGTCCTTACCATTATTTTTGATTCGAGGGTTGGTCTTGTTTCATCCATCACACTCGCAACACTTTTAGGATTAGTAAATGGGAATAGCTTTGAGTTTGTAGTGGCTACTTTTGCCGCTTGTAGTTTGGGAGTATTCTCGGTTCGGGATATCAAAGACCGCTCACAGTTCTTCTTTACAACTCCCGGTATTGTATTCGTTACTTATGTGTTGGTGGTGGGATCTTTCAAAGTTGCTACACTCAGTGGCTGGGAGATGTTTGCCTCTGATTTGATGTACATCGCAATCAGTTCGGTATTTATCCTGTTCACCTACCCTATTATCCTTCTTTTTGAGAAGCTCTTTGGCGTCACAACCGACTTCACGCTTATTGAACTTGGCGACACCAACCAGCCGGTGCTCAAAGAACTGATGAATAAAGCGCCGGGTACTTTCCACCACAGTCTTCAGGTAGCAAACCTATCGGAAGCAGCTGCCTCAGCCATTGGAGCCAACTCCCTTTTATGCCGTGTGGGTGCTTTATACCATGATATTGGCAAAATGGTGAAGCCCGAATATTTTGTTGAAAATCAAACTAAAGGGGTGAATGAGCATGACAAGCTGAAGCCCCAGATGAGTGCAATGGTCATTAAAGCGCACGTCAGTGAGGGCGTTAAAATGGCTGAGGATGAAGACCTTCCAGAGATTATTATCGACTTTGTGAGAACCCATCACGGCACCTCTGTTATCCGCTACTTCTTTGAAAAAGCTAAAGAAGATGACGATATGAAAAGCATGCTTCAGGAAGACCAGTTTCGCTATGAAGGTCCGCTTCCTTCTACAAAAGAGACGGGTATCTTGCTTTTAGCTGATGGAATTGAAGCAGCTTCTAGGGCTATGAAAAATCCGACCTACAGTAAGCTCGAAAACTTAGTCAACCGCATGGTAGACGATCGTGTTGCTGAAGGTCAGCTTAGCCACTGCCCACTTACATTTCGCCACCTACAGATTATTAAAGAAACTTTCCTCAATATTTTGGTTGGTGTGTATCATAGCCGGGTTGAGTATCCTGAAGACAAAGAGCGTGAAAAAGATGAGCGGGCCAAAGAAAAAGCAGCTGAGGCTCAACGAGCAAACGCTTCTGAAAATGGCTCCGAGCAACATCAGGAAGAAGAAACAAACGAGTAATTGTGGCTTTTAAGCAAGAACTGGATTTGTACCTGCAGTTTGTTAAGCTTGAAAAAGGACTGACCCAGAACTCTGTAGTTTCCTACAAAAACGATTTAGAACGCTACTTCCGGTATCTCACCACTGAAACCAAAATTGGAGACTTATCCGGAGTTACACTCAGCCATATTGAGGATTTTTTAAATTTTTTAGTGGATGAAGAACTCCTGTCAGCCAGCTCCTTAGCCCGGAACATTTCGAGTATCCGTGGTTTTCACGAATTCGCTGTGGTTGAAGGAATTACAAAAGCTAATCCAGCCGAACTTGTAGAGCTCCCCAAAAAGGCATCCAAGCTTCCTGAAGTTTTAGATCGTGATGAAATTGAAGCGATCCTCGACACCCCGGATTTAACTACGAACGCCGGAATTCGGGATAAAGCTATTTTGGAGACGTTATATGGAACCGGAATGCGTGTGAGCGAGCTTACGGGACTCGAACAAGATCGCCTCATTTTTGAAATTGGATTTATCAGAGTGATTGGGAAAGGAAATAAAGAGCGATTGGTCCCTGTAGGTGAAATTGCCCAAGATGCTATTTCACATTACACCGAGCGCGTTCGCCCGAAGTTTTTTAATCCCGAAAAAGCACACAAAGCGAAGAATAAAGTGTTTTTAAGCATGAGAGGCAGTGCTTTATCGAGGATGAGTATTTGGAATATCGTCCAAAAGGCATCCGAGAAAGCGGAAATAGAAAAGAATGTTTACCCTCATATCTTCCGCCATTCTTTTGCTACCCATCTGCTGGAAGGCGGTGCTGATTTACGAGCCGTTCAGGAAATGTTGGGGCACTCTTCCATCCTGACTACCGAAATTTATACCCATGTAGATCGTTCGTTTCTGCACCAGGTGCATAAGGAATTTCACCCCAGAGCATAAAGTTCTTAATAAATTTACATTCTTTTCGTTCAGCTTTACACTTTAGTTCTCTTATTTTAATAGAAATTCAATAATAAGATCTGATACATGACCAGCACTCGTTTACTTTTCCTGCTTATTACTTTTGTATTCGCATCTCAATCCTTACCCGCACAGGTATTCAATTCAAAAAGCTATTCCAATGGAATGGTGGTGTCTGCAGATAAACATGCTTCCGAAATTGGAAAAGAGATTCTTCAAAGTGGCGGAAATGCTGTTGATGCTGCCGTCGCTGTCCAGTTTGCTTTAGCTGTTACTTTACCCCGAGCCGGTAATATTGGTGGCGGTGGATTTATGATGGTCCGTTTGGCTAACGGAGAAACCGCGGCTTTGGATTTCAGAGAAAAAGCACCTCAAAGTGCTTCAAGAAACATGTATATCCGTAATGGAGAATTCAAGTCAGATTTAAGCTGGGAAGGCATTTTAGCCGTAGGTGTTCCAGGAACTGTTGACGGTATGATTAAAGCGTTAGAACGATATGGGCGCTTGCCACTAGATGTAGTCATTCAACCTGCCATAAAGTTAGCCAGAGAAGGATATATACTCTCATATTCACAAGCTGAGGACTTAAACAACCACAGAGATACCTTCAATAAATATCAGGCTTCTGCCAAATATTTCACCACCGGTGATACAACCCTCTTTGAAGAAGGCGATTTGTTTGTACAGGAAGATTTGGCAGAAACGCTGGAACGCATTTCGCGCTTTGGCCGGGAAGGTTTTTATTCGGGCCCCGTAGCTGACGCTATTGTAAGTGAGATGGAAAGATATAGGGGCATGATTACCTATCGCGATCTTCGTAATTATGATAGTAAATGGCGCGATCCTGTAGTGGCTGAATACCTAGACTATGAGCTTCATATCATGCCTCCGCCAAGCAGCGGAAGTGTTGCTATCGCTCAAATCTTAGAAATGATAGACGAGTACCCCTTAGCTGATTTGGGACATAATTCTGCTGATTATGTTCATGTTGTTGCTGAAGCCATGCGCCGGGCTTTTGCTGATCGTTCTTTCTATTTAGGTGATCCTGATTTTGTGGATATTCCCATGCAAGAATTATTAAGTGAGGAATACAATTCAACCCGCATGGAAAGCTTCTCTATGGAAGAAGCCACACCATCTTCCTCTCTGGCCCATGGTGAAATTGCCGGGGCTATGGAATCTTCAGAAACAACTCATTTTTCTATTGTTGACTCCGATGGAAATGCAGTGGCTGTTACCACTACCCTTAATGGATCTTTTGGAAGTCATGTTTCGGTGAATGGAGCCGGATTCCTTCTTAATAATGAAATGGATGATTTCTCAGCTCAACCCGGCGAGCCTAACGCATACGGTCTCATTGGCGCTGAAGCTAATGCAATAGAGCCCGGCAAACGAATGTTAAGCAGCATGTCACCCACTATAGTAACCAAAGATGGAAAAGTAGATATGGTGTTAGGTGCTGCGGGCGGACCCAGAATTATAACCGCAACTTTACAGAGTTTTTTAAATCGTGCTGTATTTGGAATGAGAGCTCAACAAGCAACAGCCGCCACAAGATTTCATCACCAGTGGCTTCCGGATGTACTTATGCCTGGCCAGTATGGACTCAGTCCTGATACCAAAGCCTTACTCGAAGCCAAAGGACATCGCATTTTTGAAATTCCCGGAGTCGGCCGTGCCCATAATATCTTTATAGAACAAAATGGAGACTTAAGCGCCGGAGTAGATCCTCGTGGCGATGGCTATGCTTCCGGTTACTAAATAATTCTTGAGTCCAACCGATAACATCTTTACTCTTTGTAAACGTACAAATCCCCTTAAATTCGCGTTCAATACTTATGGAACAAGCTTACGAATCGATATCCTGGCAAGAAGATCACTTAGTAATTTTAGATCAGACTCAACTCCCGCTGCGAGAAATTTATTCTGATGTAAACACAATCGGACAGGTTTGGGATGCCATCAAAAAGCTTAAAGTCCGCGGAGCACCGGCCATTGGTATTGCAGGAGCTTATGGTTTATATCTTGGAGTACAGGATCTGGAATCCAAGAACTTCACGAGTTTTAATGTAGAACTGAACCGCTGGATTGAATACCTGAAGTCATCACGCCCTACCGCCGTAAATCTTAGCTGGGCTTTGGAACGCATCAATCAGACGGTTTATGCCAATAAGGATAAAGACCTTGAAGAAATTAAGGACATCATTCTTGCGACCGCTAAAACCATACACGATGAAGACAAGCGGGTTTGTAAACAGATTGGTGAAAATGGAGCAAAACTTGTAAAGAAAGGCTGGAATATCTTAACCCACTGCAATACAGGTGGACTGGCAACCGGTGCATATGGAACCGCATTGTCTGTGATTCTACATGCTGATGCTGATGACAAAGACATTCATGTTTGGGTTGATGAAACACGTCCCCTTTTGCAGGGAGCAAGGCTAACAACCTGGGAGCTCAAACAAGCTGAGGTTCCTTTTCATATGATCACCGACTCCGCTGCAGGCTCGCTCATGAAGCAGGGCAAAGTTGACATGATTGTTGTTGGAGCTGACCGTGTAACCGCAAATGGCGATACAGCCAATAAAATCGGGACCTACCCACTTGCTGTTTTGGCGAAAGAGAATGAAATCCCTTTTTACGTTGCTCTCCCCCTCTCTACCTTCGATTTAGAGACAGAAACCGGTAACGAGATTGAGATTGAAGAACGGGATGAAGAGGAAGTAACGCACGTTGCTAAAACCCCCATCACACCTAAAAAGACTCCGGCTTATAATCCAGCTTTTGATGTAACTCCTCACCGATATATCACCGGGTTTATTACTGAAAAAGGAATTGTAGAACCGGATTTTGAAAAGAATATCAAGAAGTTGTTTGCCGATTAGCAGAATCACGGTTTATTGTATTCTCTTCTGGTTCTGTAGCATCTTCTGACTCAAGATCATCAAACAGATCGTCATCTTCCCGATGGATGTTATATGTCACGGCTATGCTGCTACCCAGTATAATTCCCACAGCCAGCCATAGGTAAGGATTGGAAGTTTGGAGCACTCCAATTCCATAACCTGACAGACCTCCGATAAGTATTCCACACAACCACGTGATGGTATTCTTCATTTTTTTTGTCCTTCCTTAAAAAACCGCCTAAATAGCGATAACCTAAACTGACTAACCTTAGAGCAACTCAGAAATCACGTTCGATTTAACCTGATGATGAGAACCATTCCAGATAACTTCTCCTTCTTTTATAACAAACATTTGTGGAGACTCATGACGAATCGCCAATTTTTCAGAAATGTGATTTGAGAGAGAACGTTGCCCGACCACATCAATTATGTGGTACTCTGCCTTTTTTCTGTAGTCATCCGAAATGCCTTCAAGGTTTTTAAGAGCCAGGTAACTGATTGCACACGTTGGGCTATGCTTGTAGATTACCTGTGGCTTTTCGTTAGATGCAGCCAAAACATCAGTCACCTCTTCCGGGGTAGAAATGTTATGCCAGCCAAAGTTTTCTTCAACTTCCATCTTGGTGCTAAACATATTACCTAAAGTCTTAAAGATGCTCATTTAACCTTTTATTAATTACCCTTTAAATATATCATGATTTTAGTTTCTTTATATAACTATTGAGTTAGAAGTTTTATGCTCAACGATTTTTAAAAAAACAACGAATCATTTTCCTTTCGTTTCCATTTACATAAGTAGATATTGAAAGAGACTTAACTAAACCAACAAATTAAAGAGATTATGGATACACAAGTTAAAGCACATTGGCTGGGACACTCAGCTTTTAAACTGGAAAGTCAAAGTGGAAAGATTATTTATATCGATCCCTTTCTCAAAGACAACCCGACTACGCCAGATGAATTTAAAGAAGTCAAAGAAGCTGATTATGTATTATTAACTCACGGCCATGAAGATCATGTTGGGGATACCGTTGAAATCGCTAAGAACACAGGCTGTAAGGTCGTTGCTAACCTAGAATTGGTTGGACTTCTGCAGGAAGAAGGATTATCTGAAGACCAAGCTGTTGGATTTAACAAAGGCGGAACCGTTCATTTTGATGACTTTTCTGTGACCCTTGTTTCAGCCAACCACAGCTCTTCGTTCAAAGGCAAATACGCTGGTGATCCCGGAGGTCTTATACTCTCATTTGAAGATGACATATGCGTTTACCATATGGGTGATACCAATATTTTTGCTGACCTTGAAATTTATGGCGAACTCTATCGCCCTCATGTAGTATTAGCCCCAATTGGAGACCACTTCACCATGGGACATGAAGAAGCTGCTTATGCCGTGGAAATGATCGGTGCAAAAATAGCAGTGCCAATACACTATGGAACATGGCCACCATTGGTTGGAGATCCTGAAGAATTTAAAGCTATTCTGGAAGATCTTACCGATACAGAAGTATTAATACCGGAATTAGGATCTAATTTCCTGGGATAACTTTTTTGATTTCCCTCCCTAGCCACAAATCTGAAATATGATTTGTGGCTTTTTTTTGTTTTGAACTTAATGATCATTGGACTAGTGCCGATAAGGAAAACCTAAGTGGTCTATCGAAAGGTTTTTGTTTAAATTTAGTCTAGGAATCAATGGTATTATATATGATGGAAGGGCAAAACGACCTCTTCAAAATTGAGAATATTGAAGAGGCAGAAATAAGACAGCGTTTACTGTATCAAATTGTATCTCAGACAGATACTAATTTGGATATCCAGCTCGATAATGCTCTTAAACTTTCTACCCAACTTTTGGGAATGGAAATAGGGATTATCAGTAAAGTTGTTGATCAGACGTATATAATACAGCATCATTATGCTAAACATAATGGGTTGGAAAATGGCCAAAAATTTAAACTAGGCCATACTTTCTGTGCCATCACGTTAGAAAGCAACCGGGCAATCGCCATTGATTACATGAAAGAAAGCCCGTGGAGTCGCCATCCTTGTTACGAATTCTTTGAGCTAGAATCTTACATCGGTATTCCCATTATTGTTGACGATGACATTTATGGCACGCTTAACTTTTCGAGTTCTAAGCCCAAAAAAGATGGTTTTATTGCGGCAGACAGAAATTTAATCAAACTGCTTTCGCAATGGATTAGTGGTATCATAAAACGTAAACAAGTAGAAAAGCAACTTCAGGACCAAAAAGAGCTTTACAGGCTGATCTCAAAGAATTCCGCCGATATGATCTGTTTACATGATCCAGACGGCACTTATAAATTTGTCTCCCCCTCTGTCGAAAACCTTCTGGGATATACACCTAAAGAGCTTGTAGGTAAAAACCCTTATGAATTCTTTCACCCAAAAGACCAAGAAAGAATCAAATCAGAATCTCACCAAAAGGCACTCGAAAAAGATCCATCCAGAAATTTCCATTATCGAATTCGAAAAAAAGATGGCTCTTATGTCTGGTTTGATACCGCAACTGAAATTATTACAGATGAAGAGGGTGAAGTAGTCAGCCTCCAAACTACTTCCAGAGACATATCAAAACAAAAGAATCTTGAGATATTATTTGCTCAAGCACAGAAAATGGCAAATGTAGGAGGATGGGAAATTAATCTGGAATCCGGGAAATTATTTTGGACCGATGAAGTTTACCGTATCCATGAGAAAGAAATTGGATCAGAAGTTTTCTTAGATGAAGGTCTTAGTTACTTTCCAAAAGAAGCACAAGAAACCCTTCAGGAATCCCTTAAAGTAACCCTTGAAACCGGAGAGCCCTACGATTTAGTGTTACCCTTCACAAGTGCTAAAGGAACAAAAAAATGGGTGCGTGCTATTGGAAAAGCATTATTTGCGGAAGGTAAAGCTTACAAACTCCATGGGACTTTTCAGGATATAACGAAACAAAAAGAATATCAGCAAAAAATTAATCTTCAGAATAAAGAGCTCCAAAACCTGACTGAAACTCAGGACAAACTCTACTCAATTATCGGGCATGATTTGAAAGGAGCCTTTTTTGGAATTACCGGCATGCTCGAGCTGCTTATGTATGAGGCAGAAGATTATTCCGAACTGGATGATGATTTTACTCACAAGCTAGAAATGGTTCAACAATCATCTCGTCAAGCGCATCAGCTTTTTGAGAATCTACTAGGTTGGACACGCCTGAAAAGAGATACGCTTGAACCAAATTACTCGAAATTTGAACTAACCTCTGAGATCAATAAAGTCCTCTCATTGTTCAAATCTACTGCAGAAAGTAAACAAATAACTATAAACACAGATTACAGGACGTCTGCAGAAATAAATGCTGATTCCTCAATGGTTTCTACCATTTTCCGGAATTTAATTTCAAATGCTTTGAAGTTTTCTGAACCTGAAAGTGAGATCGATATTACCATTTCTGAAACAGAAACTGATACGGTCATCTCTATTAAAGATTATGGAATTGGAATGCCTGAAAAGGTAAGAGCTCGTTTATTTGACCCCTCATCCCGGCCAAAAAGAAAGGGTACCAATCAGGAAAAAGGAACAGGACTTGGAATGCTTTTATGTAAGGAGATGATCGATCTCCATCAAGGCACTATCAAAGTAAACACCAAAGAAGGTGAAGGAACCGAGTTTATTGTCAAATTGCCTAAAAAGATGATTGAATAAACAGACTATCTATATATTTTAAGTGACTTAAATCTCTAAAATATAACTCAATGAAAGTCCTCTTCATCGGCGGTACCGGCAACATAAGCAGATCAGTTAGTAAATTAGCTTTATCTAAAGGCATTGATTTATACTTATTGAACCGGGGTAAGACAGATGCAGATATTCCCGGTGCTAAAACCATCGCAGCAGATATTTATAATCTGGAAGAGACCAAGAAAGCTTTACAAGAACATACATGGGATGTAGTTGTAAACTGGATTGCTTTCATCCCCGAACATATTCAAAACGATCTGCAGCTATTCAGAGGAAAGACGAAGCAATATATCTTTATCAGTTCAGCTTCTATCTATCAAAAGCCTCCAAGCATGCCGGTTATTGATGAATCAACACCCCTTTCAAATCCTTTTTGGGAATATTCCAGAGATAAAATTGCTTGCGAAGAACTTTTGATGGAAGCCTACCGGGAAGATCAATTCCCAGTTACTGTCGTACGACCTTCACATACTTATGATACTAGAATTCCGGTAGCTATTGGGGGGTGGACTGAGTACACCATCATTGACCGTATGAAGAAAGGCAAGAAAGTGATTATCCACGGCGACGGCACTTCTCTCTGGACGATTACGCATGCCCGGGATTTCGCAAAAGGATTTACAGGATTGTTGGGTAATCAGCGTTCATTGGGTCAAGCCATCAATATTACTTCCGATGAAGTCCTCACCTGGAATCAAATTTACGAAGCGGTTGCCAACGCTGCCGGAGTAGAGCTAAATGCTGTCCATATTTCTTCCGATTTCATTTCAAGAATAGCTCCCGGAGAAGCTGACGGCCTACTTGGCGACAAAGCTCATTGTGCCATCTTCGATAATTCCAAAATCAAACAGTTGGTCCCTAACTATACAGCTACTATTCCTTTCAGCGAAGGTATTAAAGAGACACTGGCTTGGTTTGAAGAAAAAGAAGAACGGATGATTGTGAATCCCGACACCAACACCATGATGGACAAAATAATCGCTGCTCACGAAAGGTAATCGAAAAAATTTCTTAAGAAATACTTCCTTCCTTTTTCTTGATGTATGTAACCTTTTCAACTGGGTTTAGTGTAGTTAATAGCATCCAACCCTGCCAATTACTTCACTTCTATCGAAACAAAGAATTAGTCATGTCGTAGTGTGCCGTGTTGGAAATAACAAAATAGGTTTTAACACACTCCCATGAAAAAATTTAGCTACCCCCTTTCTGCCTTACTACTTATTGCACTGTTAATTGGCACTTCTGCCTGCAGCAATGGAGATAATCAAGATCAAAATAATGAAGACGAAAAACTGGTTATTCCAGTTGAAGTCAGCAATGTAAGCCGTGGTAATATTTCAGCTTACTATGCCAATACCGCTACCCTCGAAGCTGAACAAGAGGCCACTGTTGTTGCCAGAGTTCGTGGTATTGTCCGTGAAATTTATGTAGAAGAAGGAGATCAGGTTAAGGCAGGTCAGGTCATCGCAAAAATTGAAGATGACCAATATCGAATTGAGGCCGCCCGCGCAAAAGCTACTCTCGACCGTCTTCAAAACGACTTTCAGAGAAATAAAGAACTGTATGAGAAAAACCTGATCGCTGCAGAAGCATACCAAAACTCTCAATATGAGTTTGAGTCTCAAAAAGCAGCCTATGAACTGGCTCAGCTCAACTTAGAGCATACTTCTATTAAGTCTCCTATCAGCGGCGTGATTTCAGAACGATATGTGAAGGTTGGAAATATGATTGGTACTGATCAGCAGGTATATCGGGTAACTGACTTTAGTCCGCTACAGGCTATTCTTCATATTCCAGAACATGAAATGGCTAAGATCAGAAAAGATCAAAGAACTGAACTCAGAGTTGATGCCCTTCCAAATCAAACATTTTTGGGCCACGTAGAGCGAATCAGTCCTGTCGTTGATTCAGAAACCGGGACGTTTAAAGTCACCATCTTTGTAGATGAAACCAAAGACATGTTGAGACCCGGAATGTTTGGCCGCGTTAAAATTGTATATGACACCCGCGAAAATACCCGAATGATTCCCAAGTCTGCGGTAATGTCTCAAGATTTAGCCCAAAGCGTATATGTGATAAAAGACTCGCTGGCCTTCAAAAAACAAATTCGCACCGGATATGTGAATGGAATGAATATCGAGGTTATCGATGGACTTGAGGACGGTGAAATGGTGGTCACCATTGGGCAGGGAAGCCTGCAAGACAGCTCAAAAGTAAATGTAATTACCAATCTGTAAGCGGGTACTCCCATGAAAATAATAGACCTTTCTATACGCCGGAAAGTTACCATCGCTATGTTTACAGTTGGCATATTGCTGTTCGGCATGGTCTCTCTTTCCAGATTAAACGTAAATCTATTACCTGAACTCAGCTATCCAACGCTCACCATTCGCACTGAATTTGAAGGAGCAGCACCGGTTGAGGTCGAAAACCTGATAACCAAGCCTGTTGAAGAAGCAGTTGGTGTAGTAAAAGGAGTTCAGCAAGTTCGTTCAATTTCAAGAGCCAGTCAGTCTGACGTTGTGCTTGAGTTTGCCTGGGGTACCGATATGAATATCGCCAACCTTGACGTAATGGCTAAGCTTGATGCCGTCCAACTTCCTTTAGATGCAGACAAACCGGTTACGTTGCGTTTCGACCCTACGCTTGATCCAATCATGCGATATGCACTTTACTACAGTGAAGAAGAGCCTGAATCAACTAGTAATGAAGCGGATGTTGATTATGCGTCATATCAGGATTTAGAAAGTCCGGATGCTATTTCACGGTTAAAAGGTCTGCGTGTATTAGCTGATGAACAGCTTAAAAAGAACTTAGAATCAGCCCTGGGAGTAGCTTCGGTAAAAATCAGTGGTGGTCTTGAAGAAGAAATTCAGGTCAATATTGACCAGCAGCGACTTTCCTACTTGAACATCCCTATCGAATCCGTTACTCAAATATTAGGCGCCGAAAATGTAAACCTTTCCGGTGGACGTTTGGAGGAAGGAGCACAGCAGTACCTGGTACGCACACTCAATGAATTTAAGACGGTAGATCAAATCAGGAATGTAGTAGTGTCTGCTACTCCTGAAAATACGATCTATCTCAAAGATGTAGCTGAAGTTGTACAGGCTTATAAAGAACGTGAAGCTATTACCCGCCTCAATGGTTCTGAAGCGGTTGAAATTGCAATCTACAAGGAAGGTGATGCCAATACTGTAGCAACTGCTGACGCTATAAATGCCCGGGTTTCTCAAATAAAAGGTGCCCTTCCCAATGAAATGAAGCTGGAGAAAGTATATGACCAATCAGTTTTTATAGCTTCTGCTGTAGATGAGGTGAAAAATGCGGGAATCATTGGCGGTATCTTAGCTGTGATTGTGCTTTATCTCTTCCTTCGAAATTTCTGGACTACCGTTATCATTTCGGTCTCTATTCCGGTTTCAATTATTGCCACTTTCAACCTCATGTACGGCAATGACATTTCCTTAAACATTATGTCTTTGGGAGGGATTGCCCTAGGTATTGGTATGCTGGTGGATAACTCCATTGTTGTACTCGAAAATATCGCCCGACATCGGGAGATGGGGAAAGGAATTGTAGAATCGGCCCGTGAAGGAGCCGGTGAAGTTGGTATGGCTGTTATCGCTTCTACCCTTACGACTATTGCTGTGTTCTTTCCATTGGTTTTCGTTCAGGGAATTGCCGGACAATTATTCCGTGACCAGGCCCTCACGGTAACTTTTTCATTACTTGCTTCTCTGATTGTAGCCATCACTTTAATTCCGATGTTGTCTTCTATTGGTGGTAAAAAATCAGAGGCTCAGCCTTTGGATCTTAAAGAACCTAAAACTAAAGCGGGGCGTGGTTTGCGCGCCGTTCGCATGTTTTTATTCTACACCATCCCAACTTTAATTACACGTGGGTTAAGATTCCTTTTTAGATGGATTGGTAAAATCACCAAAGCACTATTCTCCCCGTTTGTATGGGTTTTTGATAAGTCCTATCAGGCTATTGAGAAAATGTATTCAGGCATGCTTCGATGGTCATTAAATAATAGATTTATCGTGCTTACTACTGCTTTATTGATGTTCGCAGGTTCCATTGCATTGGTTCCACAGATTGGTATAGAATTAATCCCTCAACTATCTCAAGGCGAATTTGCGGTGGAATTCAAACTTCCTCCAGGTACTCCTATCGAAGAAACAGATAAGGCTTTGCGCTCTGTTCAGAATAATTCCAAAAGCTTGCAAAATGTACAAACTACTTTTGCAGTTGCCGGAACCGGTAACCAAATGGATGCCAACCCTGAACAAGGTGGTGAAAATTGGGGTGAATTAAGTGTTACGCTTGCTTCAGGTTCATCCTCACTCGAAGAGGAAAGAGCCATGGATCAGATGAGATCATCCCTGCAACAGGTACCGGGATTACAATACAAGTTTTCCAGACCTTCCCTCTTTTCCTTCAAAACACCTGTTGAAATTGAAATCAGTGGCTTTGATCTGGACAAATTGAAATTAGCTGGTGATGCTGTCGCCCGAAAACTTTCCGAAAACAACCGTTTTGCAGATGTGAAAAGCACTATGGAAAACGGGAGCCCGGAAATTCAAATTCTGTTTGATCGCGACCGTGCAGCTGCATTAGGACTTCAGGTCCATGAAGTGGCCGACCGAATTGTCAGCAATGTCCGTGGAGATGTAGCTACCCGATATTCATGGAGAGATCGCAAAATTGATGTGCTTGTACGAGCCCGTGAAACCGACCGCGCCTCTATTGATGAGATTCAGCGATTGATTGTTAATCCCAACAGCGAACGACCTATTCCGTTGAGCGCTATTGCAGATGTCCAAATCGCTAACGGTCCCGGTGAAATTCGCAGAGTTGCACAACAGCGTGTAGCCATTGTATCCGCAAACCTAAATTATGGTGATTTAGGGGAAGCCGCTGAAGACGTGAATGTCGCTTTATCTGAAGTCACTCTGCCAACAGGTATTTTTGCTGAAATTGGCGGACAGAATGAGGAAATGTCTGAATCATTTCAGTCCCTCATTTTTGCACTTTCATTAGCCGTATTTCTTGTTTACTTGGTGATGGCCTCACAGTTTGAGTCGCTGCTTCACCCTTTTATTATCCTATTTACTATACCGCTTGCATTGGTTGGTGCAATCCTCGCGCTATATATAACCAGTACTACCATCAGTGTAGTCGTATTTATTGGGCTGATTTTACTGGCTGGTATTGTAGTAAACAACGCTATCGTCTTAATTGACCTGATTAACCAAATGCGCATGAAAGGCACCGAGAAACTTGAAGCCATTAAGGAAGGCGGAAAATCACGTTTGCGACCAATCTTGATGACAACCATGACGACCACGCTTGGCCTCCTCCCTCTTGCCATTGGCTTTGGTGATGGAGCCGAATTACGTGCCCCAATGGGTATTACAGTTATTGGCGGTCTGTTATTCTCAACCCTCCTCACATTAGTTGTTATTCCGGTGATGTACGATCTCCTTGATCGTAAGAACTATACTGTGACAACCGAAACTGAAACGGCTTAAGCTATGTCCATGCACATTACCGATATCTCCATTCGTCGCCCGGTAACAACCATTATGGTCTTTGTAAGCCTTTTGGTTGTTGGGTTGATTGCCACACGACTGGTTCCCTTAGAGTTTATGCCAAACATCACCTTTCCGGGTGCTTTTGTGCAGCTCCCTTATCCAAATTCTACCCCTACTGAAGTTAATGAAAACATAGCCCGACCCATAGAGGAAGTATTGGCGACGATCAGTGGAGTGGAAAGAATTAACTCCAACTCCGGTGAAGATAACGCTGGTGTTGTGGTCATCTTCAAACAGGGAAATGATATTGACCTGAAGGCTATCGAGATAAAGGAAAAGATTGAGAGTATTCGAAATCAACTTCCTGATGACTTCGAATATTATACCATCAATAAATTTCAGGATGGGGATGCTCCTACCCTACAGCTTCGGATATCCAGTGAGCGGGATTTGTCGGATGCCTTTGACCTCCTCAATAGAAACTTAAAAAAACGTATTGAACGCATTCCCGGGGTGGGACAAGTAACGTTGTATGGTGTTGAGAAGAAAGAAATTCGTATTGAATTAGATCCTGACCGACTTACCCAATACAACATTGATCTAAACAGATTGAGCACTACCCTTCGTCAGGCAAACTTCTCTATTTCAGCGGGTAAGATTACTGACTCAGGGCTTAGATACATGGTTCGGCCGGTAGGTAATCTTAACGGTTCTGATGATATCGGAAACATTATTATTGCTGAAAATAATATCCGGGTTAAAGACATTGCACAAGTTAAATACACCTCTCCGGAACGAAATTATGCCCGGCATTTGGATCGCAAATATGCCATTGGCCTTGATATCACCAAAGAATCAACCGCGAACACCGTTCAGGTTGTTGATGAAGTTTTAGCAGAGATTGACGAAATCAACAAGTTACCCGAAATGCGGGGTATCGAAATTTATGAGATGTTTAATCAGGCTGATGGGATCTTAAGTTCCCTTAAAGAGTTGTTTAACTCCGGCATGATTGGTGCTCTTTTCTCTATTCTTGTCCTATACATTTTCTTGCGCCAGTTGGGCACTACTCTGATTGTTGCTACTGCCGTTCCGTTTTCACTCATTGTAACACTGGGTTTTTTCTACTTCCTCGATATCTCCTTGAATATCCTTTCAATGATGGGACTTATGTTAGCCATCGGTATGCTTGTAGATAATGCTGTTGTTGTGACAGAGAATATCCACCGTTTTCAAAGGAATGGAAAAAGTGCTAAAGACTCAGCCATATTAGGTACTAAAGAGGTATCGATTGCGGTTACAGCCGGTACGCTTACATCAATCATTGTATTTCTTCCCAATGTGGTGAATGAAAGCTTTATTTCTCAGCATATGTACTATATCGGAATGGCAATTATCATAGCACTGATTGCTTCCTTGGTAATTTCGTTGACTGTAATACCCCTTTTAGCTACCAAAATTAACCCGCCCAAGAAATCGAAGAAAAAAACGATTATTGATAAATTATCCGTGAAATATTCTGCTCTTCTTGGCTGGCTGCTGGAGCGCAGAAAGATATCTGTGGCTTTTATAGTGCTACTATTTTTAAGCGGAATAATTCCTATGTCTTTCATGAGCGTGGATATGTTTCCACGGGTTGAGGAGCGCCAACTAAACCTTCAGTACAACCTGAATGCCAATTATACTCTTGAGCGCGTTAAAGAATCCGTAGATCGTATTGAAGACTATCTGTACGAGAATCAGGATAAGTTTGAAATCGAATCTGTCTACACTTATTACCAGCCGGAATATGCCCAATCCACCATTAACCTGATTGATGAAGACGATGCTAAAAAAGCAGTTACTCTGATTAAGGAAGAGATCGAAAAAGATCTCCCCAAGATAGCTATTGGTCAGCCGGGCTTTGAGTTCGTAAGCCGAAACAGCGCTGAGCAGGTTCGGGTGTTTGTTCAGGGTGAATCCATGGATGTACTGGAAGAATTAGCCGAACAAGTTGAATGGAGACTCGGACAAATTGATGGATTTGCTGATGTCCGTTCTGAAGCTGAAAGTGGCAGTGAAGAAATTCGCCTTACCGTAAATCATGACCGGGCCCGAAATTTTGGGCTTACTTCATCCGCCGTGGCCAGTATGGTTTCAGGTGCTATGCGTGGACAAACGATTCAGCGTATTCGGGGTGAAGAAAGTGAAATTGATGTGGTACTTGCTTTCCAGGATGTGAACCGACAGTCTCTGGATGATCTCAAAAACTTACCAATCTCCATTGGGGATGAACAAACAGTTAAACTCGCTTCTCTAGCTGACTTTGAGCAAAGTTCGGGTGCCGGACGCATTTTCCGCGAGAACCGCCGGACCTCATTAGGCATTGGTATTAACCTAGCCGATATTACCTCCGAAGAAGCCCGTGAGCAAATTTCCAAGGTGATGGATCAAATCGTTTATCCCGCAGGCTATGGATGGAGCTACGGACGTAGTTTTGGAAATGATATGGATGCTATGAACACCATGTTATTTAACATTGGTATCGCATTCTTCCTCATATACCTGATTATGGCTTCTCTATTTGAATCCCTAATCTACCCAACAAGTGTAATCACTTGTATTTTCTATGGAGTGATTGGAATCTTTTGGTTCTTCTTTATCACCGGAACCAATTTCGACCTGATGGCTTTCATTGGAATCCTCATCTTGATGGGAATCGTAGTGAATAACGGAATTGTGCTTATCGATCACATCAACCATTTAAGAAGCGAAGGACTTTCCCGTAGAGATGCTGTTATCCAAGGCGGTCGCGATCGTATGCGCCCTATCTTGATGACCGCTGCAACAACCGTATTGGGCTTAGTTCCACTTTGTTTTGGAACTACTCAGATTGGTGGCGAAGGTCCTCCCTACTTCCCTATGGCTCGTGCTATTGTGGGTGGACTAACCTTCTCCACCGTAGTAACACTGCTGGTACTTCCTTCTATCTATGTGATTCTGGATGACATCAAGATTTGGAGCAACCGGATTTTACACGCTGCGAAGTAATCGCTCTTACATCAATGCAATATTTAGGTTATGTTTTAGGTGAATTGAAACCTATACTTATCCATGTCAGAAGACATTACAAAGCATTCTGAGAACTTTACTATCCGTGCCAGCGAAGTAGGAGCAGGTGGACAAATTACACTGCAGGCTGTTTGCGGACTTTTTCAGGAAGTAGCAGGAAATCACGCCCTTAAACTAGACTTTGATATCACCCAACTTCAGGAAAAAGACCTTACCTGGGTCTTGCACCGAATGGATATCAAAATGGAGCGCTATCCAAACTGGCGGGAAAAGATTACCATAGAAACCTGGCCGGCTGCCGGTGATGCTTTACGAGCTTATCGTGATTACCGTATACTGGATGAAGAGGAAAACCAAATCGGGGCATGTCTCAGCTACTGGATGATGATCAACATGAAAACCCGACGCCCCACCCGAATGCCGCAGGAAGTTTTGGATCTGAGGCTTACAGATCTCGAGCATGTAATGCCCATCAAGTCAGACAAAATTGAGTCTTTTGATGAACCGGACATGGAGAAGAAGTTTGTGGTTCGTAAGTCCGATTTAGATATGAATAATCATGTCAATAATGCCCGGTTTGTAGAATGGGTGATGGAAAGTTATGACGAAGAAAAAGCCTACCTCATAAAGAATATGGACATCATATTTATGCGAGAAAGTAAAGTCGGGGATATCATCACATCCCAACGCATGGAACACGAGCCTCGTAAATTTACCCATCAACTAAAAAACCAGGATGGTAACATCCTGGCTTTAGCTAAATGTAGCTAATGGTAAACTTTGTTAGCAACACACAAAATTTCTATTTATCATTTTATCTATACACAACGATTTAAATAAATAAAACCATTGGCCCCGGATTCCTATTCAGAGAAAATTGACTTTGTAGAAGACTTCAGCATGAAAATTGAAGAGCTGGGTCATCCAAGAATATATGGACAAATTCTTGGCTGGTTGCTCATCTGTGATCCTCCCCACCAATCATTCCCGGATCTGATGGATAATCTGGATATCAGTAAAGCCTCGGTAAGCAATACTACGCGGATGCTGCTGGAGCGAGGGCTCATCGAAAAAATACGGGTTAAAGGAGAACGCCAAATCTACTTTAAACTCAAAGAAGGTTCACTGGTCGACTTTATGGAGAAGCAGCTTCAGCTTTCTCTCGATCTGGAAAAAATAACTGCAAAGGGTTTAAAGCTGGTTCAGGAAGAGAAAGAAACTGATACGCAACGACTGAAACGCGCTAATCACTTTCACCAATTTATCAGCCGACAGACCAAAGATTTGATTCAGAAATACAAGTCTGAAAATAAACTCTGATATTCGTTCGCACAAAAAGTGACTGTACGTTCATTAAAAAAATGTTAACTGAACTTTTGGCGAGCTTCTCTCCCTTCCCTTCTGTGATACACTAAACTGCTTTCATTCCCTTTAAATAGCATTTCCAGGGATTAATGAACTTTTATAACCCGCCTTGAGCACCTCAAATCTAAATTAAAATTCACTATGTTTATTTAGTTTACTAATTAGTAAACTTACTGAACAATAAATAACAAGTGTCAGTCACCTTATGACTAAGAGTTAGTGAAATGGGAACCAAAGAGCGTAAACAGCGCGAACGCAAACGCAGGAAAGATCAGATTTTGACAGCTGCTATTGAGCTGATCAACCGTCAGGGGTTTGAAAAAACCACGATGGAAGAAATCGCTGAACTGGCTGAGCTAAGCAAAGGAACCCTCTATCTATACTTCAAAGATAAATCGACGCTGCATCAGGCCATTAAGAAAAGAGGATTAAGCAGACTTCACACCCAATTTCTGGAAATTATCCAGGAGGACAAGAAAGGCGCAGATCTTGTTAAAAAGATGATGCTGACTTTTCTGGAATTTCTTACGGAGCATCGCACCTTTACCCGTGCCATGATGATATATGAGCAAACCAGAATGAACGACCTGGATGAAGAACATGAAGTGGTTGAGGAGTGCCGGCTCCTGCAGAATGAGTTACTTATGATCATTGTACGGTCTATACAAATTGGAATACAGGATGGAAGTATTAAAACCGATACCCCGCCCAAAGTTATTGCGCTGATGCTTGGAGCCCAAATGAATGGAATGCTTCAATTTTACCTGTCTGACCCAAATCAAAAAGTTCAACAAATCCTGGATGAATACAGTTTAACCATTCCCAAACTGATGGAACAGTATCTGGATATACAGTTCAGTATACCTTCAAGTAATTAATGTTTTTAATAAACAAGAATACCCAATCAAATTTTGAACTCACTCATGAAACGAACTTTACCCCACTCCTTTAACACACTGGGAGTGTTCATAATGATCATAACTTTTGGATTCACATCCGCTTCTTTTTCCCAACCTGTAGAAAATATAGCTGACTCACTAAGCCAAACGCTGAATTTAGAACAAGCCATTCAAATTTCTCTGGCCAATAATACCCAGATGAAACGGTCACTGCTTTCTGTTCGGGATGCTGACCAGCAAATACGTACAGCATGGAGTAATGTAATGCCGGATATCGCTGCTTCAGCAAATTACACCCGAAATCTCGAAGTGCCTGTAAACTTTATTCCCGCTGTCATTTTTGATCCCAATGCGGATCCCAATGAACTGGTTCCCGTTGCATTCGGAACGGATAACAATTGGCAAGGAGGCTTTACGGTTTCCCAAACTATTTTTAGCGGACAGGCTTTTGTAGGCATTAGCAGTTCGGAATTATATAAGGCAGCTCAATCTGAAAGTATGCGTGCTACTGCCCAGGGCATTGTTACGCAAACCAGGATTGCATATTACCAGGCTTTGGTGGCTAAAGAACAGCTTCGATTGTCTGAATCCCAAATTGAGCGGATTGAAAAAAATCTGTCAGATGCCCGAAAATTGTATGAACAAGGATTTACAGATGAATATGCCGTCCTGCAGCTGGAAGTTCAGCTTAGTAACCTGAAGCCTCAGCTTACAAGAGCTCAATTCGGTGTTCAGAATGCGCTTCAAGAGCTACTGGATGTGATGGGGCTTCCGGTACAGCTTTCTATCAGTATTAAAGGTGATTTGAGTACCTATGACATTTACACCAATACAGTCGAAACAAGTGATAATGAAGAACTGAAGCATATTGACAGCTTAACCCCACTGGTTTTAGAAAGTGATTCTGTGGCTTTAAGACAGGCCATGGATCTTCGCGGAGATCTCAGAATACTTGATATTCAGAAAAAACTGCAAGGCAAACAGCTGGATGCTCAGCGGAGTACATATCTACCCAATATTGTAGCAAATTATGGGTTGAACTGGACTGCTTCTCAGCCCGGAACTCCTCAATTTTTTGGAACAGATGATTCCCGGGCCCGTTCACAAACGTTATCACTCGGAATTCAGCTTCCTATTTTTCAGGGCTTTCAAAGAGATGCTGCCATTCAGCAGGCTAAAATTCAGATTAAAGATACACAGCTTCAACTTTATCAAGCTAAACAAAAAGCCAACAAAGAAATTTTTACTGCCAAGCAGGGCGTCCGCGAGGCTTTACAAACAAGTGATGCGCTAAAAAAAGCATTACAGCAAGCTGAACGTGGATATGAACGAGCTTTAGTACGCTATCAAAACGGACTGGGCTCACAGCAGGAAGTGACGGATGCCAACTTACAACTGCGTCAGGCTGAAATTAATTACGCCCAAATGGTTTCCGGCTATTTGTCGGCCAAAGCCCAATACGATCAGGCCGTTGGACAAGTGCCTTTTGTGGGGCAAGACATTCAAGACATCAAAGAAAATATTGAACTCAAATAACATGAAACTCACTCAAATGAAATCTCAAATATCGATACTCGCCTTAGTTCTACTGATTACCGGCTGTGGAAACGGCGGAGACACTGAAACCGGCGAAAGTGAAGTCCCGAAGAATACAACTCCGGTTTATGTTCAGGAAATTCAACCTTCCGTATTCCACCATTATATAAGCATTCAGGGAGATGTGGAGTCGGATAAAACCATCATGATTACTCCCAAAACCACAGCTACCGTTGAAGAAATTCGGGTACGTGCAGGTCAGGATGTTAAAAAAGGCGATATCCTTGCAAAGCTGGATGGCGAAATTACACGAAGTCAACTTCAGGAAGTGAAAACACAGTTGGAACTGGCAAAAACAGTGTATGAGCGTCAACAAAATTTGCGCGACCAAAATGTAGGTTCCGAAATTGAACTCCTTCAATCCAAAACCCAGTATGAATCAGCCAAAAACCAGCTGGCAACGTTAAATGAGCAATATGAAAATTATACCATCCGGGCTACGATTTCAGGAACCGTAAATCAGGTTGACTTGAAAGTTGGGGAAACGGTGGGACCAGGAACTCCGGTCTTTCAGTTAACTAATTCTGAGGCTTTAAAAGTTACAGCTTCTGTTTCTGAAGCATATATCACCCGGGTTGACCAGACAGATAGTGTGCAAGTTTCTTTCCCAAGCCTAGATATCTCCCCTATCAACAAAAGGTTGGATGTGGTGAGTAAAGTAATTAATCCTTCAAACCGAACATTTGGAGTGGAAATATATCTGCCAGACAATATGGAACAAATTCGTCCCAACATGATGGCGAAAATCAGGATTAATGACGTGACGCTGACCGATCAAATCGTGATTCCCTTAAACACCGTCCAGAAAGCAAATAATAAAAATCATGTGTTTGTAGCGGAAGAAACCAACGAAGGCTGGATTGCTACACGAAGAGAGGTAACCACCGCCCAGAGCTATAAAAACGACATGGTTATTAGCGAAGGATTGCAGGCTGGGGAGCTTCTGATCACCTCCGGCTATGCCAACCTGTCTAACGGGCAGCCGATCTCCATTCAGGAAGAAAATTAATTATAGAGCGAGCATAAGCAATGAATTTCAAAGAGTTTAAAATTTCGAGTCTTTCGATCAATAACCGTACTACCGTGTATTTGCTTACGGTATTGATTACGATTATTGGTATTTATTCGTACATCACGCTTCCTAAAGAGAGCTTTCCCGAAGTAGAAATCCCTATTTTTAACGTTGTAACGGTGTATGCAGGTGCTTCACCCGCTGATATCGAAAACGTAATCACACGCCCCATTGAGCAGGAATTAAAGGGTATTGATGGCATTGATGTGATAAGCAGTGTGTCTAAGCAGGCCACTTCAATCATAACCGTGGAATTTCAAACCAGCAAAGACAAACTGGTTGCACAGCAGGAAGTTAACGATGCCGTTGATAAAGCCCGGGCTGAACTTCCGGCACAACTTACGCAGGAACCGCAGGTAAGTGATTTCAACCTTGATGATCAGCCAATCCTGAACATCAACCTTTCCGGTAACTTTGATTTGGTGGAACTGAAGGAGTTTGCGGATGAAATTCAGGACCGAATTGAAAGCCTGACCGATGTAAACGAAGCAGAAATTGTGGGCGCACTGGAACGTGAAATCCAGATTAATGTAGACTTACAAAAAATGCAGGCTGCTGGAATTACCTTCAATAGCATCAGTACTGCGGTTACTAACAAAAACATGACCGTTTCTGCGGGTCAGCTTGACCTCGGCACTATGGAGCGTTCGGTTCGGGTTGATGGTGAAATTGAAGAAGCCAGCGACCTGGAAAACCTCATCATCAAAAATAACCTTGGGGATGAAGTTTACCTGAAAGACATCGCCCAGATTCAAGATGATTTTGCTGACCGTGAAAGTTATGCAAGTCTATATGGTGAGCCGGTTATTACCATCAACGTAAAGAAAAAAAGTGGTGGAAATCTGATTGAAACTTCTGAAGCCAGTATGGCTATTCTTAAGGATTTGCAGGAAAATCAATTTCCGGATGAACTGAATATCACTGTAACAGGCGATCGTTCTCAAGACACCAAAGACAGCGTTTCCAACTTATTCAACACCGTAATCCTTGGCTTCTTTTTTGTGGTCTTGGTGCTGATGTTCATCATGGGGGTTCAAAATGCGGTTTTTGTAGGACTCGCTATTCCACTTTCTACCCTTATCGCTTTTTCAGTAATGCCGGTAATCGATTTTTCAATCAACACCGTCGTACTTTTTGCCCTCATTCTTGGTCTGGGTATTGTGGTAGATAACGCCATTGTAATCGTAGAAAACATCTATCGACATGTAACCAAAGGCGAGCTAAGTAAAATGGATGCTGCCAAAAAAGCAGCGGGAGAAATTGCTCTTCCTGTAATTACTGGAACACTAACGACCATTGCCCCCTTCTTCCCTTTGTTATTCTGGGGTGGAATTATCGGTCAGTTTATGTTCTATCTGCCGGTCACGCTGATCTTAACATTGGTGGCCTCATTACTCGTGGCGCTCATCATGAATCCCGTTTTTGCGGTTTCTTTTATTAGTGAAGATGAAGAACACATAAACGGAGACGACAGCCATAACAACACGTTCTTGTGGATCGCATCAGCAGTAGTTGGTGCACTTGCTGTGATATTCTATCTGACTGGCGGAATGTTTGTGGCCAATATCCTCATCTTCCTTTACCTACTATGGTTATTAGAGCGTTTTATACTGAAGCCTTTGATAAGAAAATTCAACGAATCTGCATTACCAAAACTACAGCAAGCTTACCACGATGCTATCAAATGGATTTTGGTTGGATTTCGGCCTTGGTACACGTTGGTCTCTGCCGTAATATTTCTTGTATTCAGTTTCTTCTTATTGGGAATTGTGTCTCCGAAAGTAGTCTTTTTCCCCAGCGGAGAACCTAATTTTGTATACGTTTACAACGAGATGCCTGCCGGTACCGATTTAGATGAAACCAACCGGATCAATCAAAAGATCGAAGAACGGGTATATGAAGTTATTGGTCGAGATAATCCCATCGTTAAGTCCGTAATTTCAAATGTAGCTATTGGAGCGAATCCTCCCAGTAGCAGTGACCCAACTCCTTCCGCCACCAAAAGTAAAGTAAGCGTAGAATTTGTTGATTATCAAAACCGCAATGGCGTTTCCACTCAGGAGTTATTGAATGAAATCAGGGAAAACGTACAAGGTATTCCCGGAACTACGATTACGGTGGATAAAGAACAATCAGGTCCACCTACGGGTAAACCCATCAATATTGAAATTACAGGAGATGAATTTGAACAGCTCATTAGCCTCACTGAAAACTTCAAAAACTACATTCAGGATCAGGACATTGCCGGTATCGAAGAATTGAGGTCTGATCTTCAGGTCAACAATCCCGAACTCATCATTGATATCGATAATGAAAAAGCGAACAGCTATGGGATCAGTAATGTGCAGATTGGGACGGCTATCCGAACTGCGTTGTTAGGATCTCCCATTTCAACATTTCGAGAAGATGAGGATGAATATGATGTTCGGTTGCGGTTACAGCAAAAAGACCGCAGCAACATAACCGATCTCATGAACATGACCGTTGCTACCCCAACCGGTAATATTCCGATATCTGCAGTGGCAATTCCTCGCTTTGAATCCAGCTATGGGGCCATTAACCGAATCGACCTTGAGCGAGTGGTTACCCTCTCCTCAAACGTATTGTCAGGATATAACGCTAATGAGATTAATACGCAGATCAGAGAATCGCTACAGGATTTCGAAATTCCCCAAGGCTATGAAATTTCACTCACCGGTGAACAAGAAGAACAGGCTGAAACCGGACAGTTCTTGATGGTTGCCCTGCTTGCAGCTGTTGGATTAATATTCCTGATTCTGGTCGCCCAGTTCAATTCTATTGGAAAATCCCTGATCATTATGTCTCAGGTAATTTTCAGTTTGATTGGAGTGTTTATTGGTTTTGCTACTTTCGGAATGGATATCTCGGTAGTACTTACAGGGATGGGTATCATCGCTGTAGCGGGAATCGTAGTTAAGAATGGAATTATCCTAATTGACTACATCGACATTTTAAGAAATGAAGGGTCCAGTCTGAAAGACGCTGTGATTGAAGGAGGAGCTACTCGTTTAAATCCTGTACTCCTAACAGCAGCTTCTACCATCCTCGGGCTTATCCCATTGGCTATCGGCCTAAACATCGACTTTTATGGCCTCTTTGCCAGCTTTGAACCCAACTTATACTTCGGTGGTGATAATGCTTCGTTCTGGGGTCCACTTGCCTGGACTATTATCTACGGTCTTGGTTTTGCAACTTTTCTCACTCTCTTTCTTGTTCCTTCTATGTATTATATCGGTGTAAATACCAAGATTTGGTTCAAAAGAAAATTCAACAAAGTAGAAGCTTCATAAATGAGTATTAATCTCACAAATATTCCGTATTCCGTTTTGGATCTTGCTGTAGTTACAAAGGGAAGTTCTACAGCTCAGGCCATTCAGCAAAGCCGTGATTTAGCACAACATGCTGAAGAACAGGGTTACCATCGCTTTTGGATGGCTGAACACCACAATATGAAACATATTGCCAGTTCAGCAACCACTGTTTTACTGGGCCATGTAGCAGAAGCAACAACCTCTATAAGGGTAGGTTCAGGTGGCATTATGCTTCCCAATCACTCCCCGCTGGTTATAGCTGAACAGTTTGGAACACTGGCAACTATGTACCCCAACCGTATTGATCTGGGATTAGGTCGTGCGCCGGGAACCGACCAGGCTACGGCTCATGCTATTCGCCCCGATCGCATACAGCAAGTACATAATTTCCCTGAAAATGTGAAACAGCTTCGAAAATACCTATCAGCAGAAAATGACAGTAACGTCAGGGCATTCCCCGGAGAAGGCACCGAAGTTCCCTTGTGGATTCTAGGTTCCAGTACCGATAGTGCTCATTTAGCAGCTGAATTAGGATTACCTTACGCTTTTGCAAGTCATTTTGCTCCCCAACAGCTACATGAGGCTATCCGCATATATCGCGAAAACTTCAAGCCCTCAAAACAACTTGACGAACCTTATATTATGGCTGGTATTAATATGATAGCTGCCAACAGCAACGAAAAAGCGGAGTATCTTTCTACGTCTATGAAGCAGATGTTTTTAGGCATCATAACCGGTGAACGAGAACCACTTCCTCCCCCGGTCGATGATCTCTCAACTATTATGGGAATTCAATACAAAATGGCTCTCAACCAGATGCTGGCTTATTCTTTCATTGGTGATCCAATTAAAATTGAAAATGAGCTTCAAGCTTTTATCAAACAAACGGAAGTTAACGAAGTGCTTATTGCTTCCTATATATTTGATTATGAGGAGCGACTAAAATCACATCAGCTTTTTGCTGAAATGATGAAAGGGTTAATCAGTAAAGAAGCATCACCCTTACATTCATAAACTATTTTTGTACCCCGAAAACCCAAGCCTTGCTAAGTGAAATTAGCAGGGCTTTTTTGTTCCCAAAATTAAAGCCTTCAATTATCCCACTCGGGGGCAAAATCAGGATCTACCAAACGCGTTGACTTGTCAATGTCGTCGATGGCATAAAAGTCATCATCTTCCAAAGCAAAATCGTACACGTCAATATTCTCTTTCAGGTGCTGCTCTGTAGAAGCTTTTGGTATTGCAACCACTTGCTCCTGCTCAATCAACCAACGAAGAGCAATTTGAGCCGGTGACTTACCATACTTCTCTCCTAGCTCTTGAAGTAATGGATGATCCATTACTTTTGAATCTGCAAGCGGTGAGTGAGAAGTAAACAAAAGATCTTTTTCGGCAGCATAATCCAGCAGATCAAACTGACTCAGGAATGGGTGGTACTCAACCTGATTACAAAAAATCGGGGCCGCTAATTCTTCATTCACTTCTTTCAGTAATTTCATAGGAAAGTTAGCGACACCAATATTCAATGCTTTTCCCTGATCTCGAAGCGACAGAAAGGCCTCCATTGTCTTCTCAATATCAATGTCAGGATTGGGCCAGTGAACCAACAGAAGATCCACATAGGGAGTATCAAGTTCCCGGAGGGAGTCTTCGGCTATTTTAAGAACATCCTCTTTCTCCAGATGAGTATGCCAGATTTTAGTGGTAAGGAAAATCTCTTCCCGATCAACATGTGATCTTTTTATAGCCCCCCCCACTTCTCTTTCATTCTTATAACTTTGAGCGGTATCAATGTGTCGATAGCCGAGGTTAAGCGCCAACTTAATGGTATTTTCGCCTTCTCTGCCAATTAATCGGTGTGTTCCGAGTCCTATTTCGGGCACTTCCACCCCTTGAATTGTTTTAAACTGCATGATAGGTAAAGAGTAATCTCCTTATTTATTATTGATTCTTGTTAGAAATAACTGATATCACACGAAATCTGTTCACTATTTTACTAATGTCATTTTTCGGGTCATAACATTTTTTCCGACTTCTAGTTGATAAATATACATTCCACTTGGTCGGTCAGTAGCATTCCACTCAAATTGATGCTCCCCTGCCGACATAGTTCCTTCAGCAATAACCGCTACCGGCTGTCCCACAATATTAAAAACAGAAAGCCGAACCTCTTCGGATTCAGGCAGGTAAAATGAAATTGTAGTTGCCGGATTAAATGGGTTTGGGAAGTTTTGATGAAGTTCTACTTCTCTTGGCCGGGTATCTGTACCTTCATCATTCTCAGCTTCAGAACCTTTGGGCCTGATATGTATAACAAATTTGTCTTTGGTAGTATAGGGTTCAAGTGAGGGATCGTCAACATCAGAATCTGAATCATTTTCAGTCTCTGTATTGCTGACCGGGAGTGTGTGCTCAAAATTGATTGAGAAATCTTTCCTCAAGCTATACTCTTTCTCGTTACTGATATCTTCTATAAATACTTCCCAGTCAGCGGGAATTTCATCCCAAGCCGAAACTGATAGCGTATATTTTCCACCCGAAGTTGTACTAAAAGTAACGGGCAGTTCTAAAGACTGTTCCATTCCTGAGGAAAGAGTTAGCTCACTGAAATAATCATCACCTTGACTAAAAGCAATATTCAAAAAATCTGATTGGTCTAAAAATACTGCAGAGTATGAGTTTAAATCCTTCGTACTTTTTATAGTGCCTCCATCAGTAAAATGAATTTTTAAAGACTCCTCCTTCTCCTCTGTAGATAAAGTTATTTCAAGCAGTCCTCGAGTTTCTTCAGCGGATTCGTCTGTAACTTCTTCGGAAGGCTGCAGCAGTCGGTCTTGATCTAAGGTGATCTCCGTAGCCTGTTGATGGCTTTGTAATAAAATCCAAAACGGAGCACCCGGGGCTACTTCATCCTTCTCATTTAGTGGTTTGAAGTTAACCTCACCCTTAGAGTTTTGGTGGATGCTATATACATTTTGATCCAAAGAAAGATCAGGAAATTCAGTTGCCATAAGCTCTAAAAGCCGATCTACTTTGAAGGCTTCGCTTAGGTTATTGTACACTAAGTTTAGTCCTTCAAGACCATCAAATACTTCATTTCCATTTTCGTCCGTTCCGGAAACTGTGAAAGAAAGACTCGTTGACTCAGGCATTACCTTCTGAGCTGATTCTGTCTGCTGCCACTCCGATAACTTTTCAAGTTCTTCAGCCTCAAAATATCCGAACAGAATTTCACTTTCGGCTTCTTGCGCTAAGCTTTCTTCGGCTTTGATAAATTTTTGCTGTTCCTCGCTCCAGCTAAATAATTCCTTTTCAGGAAAAGCTTCGCTAAATCCTTCAGGGTTAACCATTACTTTCCAGCCCTGAGAATTCCCCTTTAATAAAGAAATTTGTTGCGCTGTGGCGTCTTGCTGAAATCCTTGTTCTGATATCACATCCTCAGCCTTACTTTCTGGTATTGAATCTTCTTGCTTTAGGCTAGTTGGTTTGGCGTTTTGAACCCTGCTATACTGAGAAGTAAAAATTTCATTTCCTTCAAAATCTCTAAGAGTAATATTCCCTCCAATTCTTCGGAGCAGTGGATCTTTTAAACCTGATACAATTACAGATTGCGAGGTATCACCCTCTGCAGGTTTTGAGGAATCCCTAAATCTGATTGTTTCAAGAGGGTATAAAACTGCTCTCTCATCAAAAACATATTTCTGATTTCCTGATTCCAACGACCATCCACTTAGTGAAACAACCCCATCCTCTGTATTCTTCATATCAACATATCCTTCCCCATCAGAAGAATTCAAAACCTCTGCAATAAGTACCTCAGGGATCTCATCATCTAACACGATGAGACTATGCGAAAGGAAGTCACCAAAATTGCCCTTGGAAAGATTATCTAAGGTAAAAATCCCGGTCTCTCTACCCTCATAAACATCATCGTCTTTTAAGGGCACATTAACTTCATAAACGCCATCTCCAATCAAACCGGTAAAGTTCAATCTTCTGGTTTTATAATTACTGAAGTCTGAGGAACTGGTAATACTTCGAAGTGAGTCAAAAACCACATCCACTGAAAGTCTGGAGCCATCATGTTCGAATATGGCAACACTAAATGTGGCAACAGAATCAGATTCCTCAACAGTAGAAACACTTTGATCAAATAGCACTACGGGAGGAGTCAATAGGTTAAAAGAAGTACCAAAATTAGCGAACGGAGATGTCTCATTGCTTCTCCAGTTGGAAGGCTCTGATACAAATTTAAGCAGTAGTTTCCGGGTTCCACTAGCCCCATTACGGATAAAATATTGGTGATTTGCAGCGTCACCCAACGTTAAATAAGAATGCTCATTTTCTTTTAAGCTTACTGGTATATCAGATCCACCATTTGCTTCACTCTCATTATTCCAGATATGTCCTTTACCCCAGCCCAAAGCAAAAATAAAGCGATGAATACTTTCCTCTTTTTGATAGGCAAATAATCGAAAGGTTCCCCCTTCTAATTGCAGCTCACCCGATACCGTAAACCGTGGGTCATCTGTACTATTAACATGCAGATTTGTACCTGCCTGAATATTTTCATTAAACCGAACTTGCAGCTCCTGCCCAGATAAGACCCTGGCAGAGTCATCCCACGTACCATTTGAGAAGTAAACGGTTGTACCTCTATCAATATCGATCAGTGGAATAAAATCGACTGCTTGTGTATCTGCATTTGCTGATACAATAACCACATCTCCCGGCAACAGAACAGTTTGCGCCGTTGCCTTGAAACCTAAAGAGGCAACGATGAGAAAGAGGGCGATATGTATAGATTGCTGAAGTTTTTTAGATAGTAACTTTTTGGCCATAGGCACCTTGTTACCTCAGATTGATGTTCTTACAATTAACATATTTTCAGGCATAAAGGCATATAAATTTTCGCCTTTTTTTAAATTCTAATCATCCAAATTAGGAGACCCTAAGCGCCCCTCTGAAGAGGCAACAGCCACAGATACTGCCGCATCCCCCGTTATATTAACCGTTGTACGACACATATCTAAAATACGATCAACTCCTAAAATAAGAGCAATACCTGCTGTTGGCACCTGTATAGCTTCCAGAACAATAACTAACATCACAATACCGGCTCCAGGCACTCCTGCAGCTCCAATAGATGCAGCTGTTGCTGTTAATACAATCATAAGCTGCTGGGCGATTGTTAAGTCCATTCCCAATGCCTGAGCTATGAATACTGCTGCCACTGCCTGATATAAACTGGTTCCGTCCATATTTACTGTAGCACCAATCGGTAGCACAAAACTTGCAACTTCGTCTTCTACTCCAAGGTTCTTCTCTACCCTTTCCATAGTAACAGGTAATGTTGCAGAACTAGAGCTGGTACTAAAGCCAAGCAACATAGCCGGTTGTATAGCTCTGAAAAACGTAGATAATTTCATATCGCTGGTGAATTTGAAGAGACTGGCATACACCACAAATACATGGACAATTAGCGCCAAAATAACGGTCAGACAATACCACCCAAGGGCGTATAAAAGCTCGAAAGCCTGAGATAAATCATCCCCCGCTAAATCGATAATCAGTGAAGCCATCAGAGCAAACACCCCATAAGGTGCTGTAAGCATGATGAGTTCTACAATTCGGATGATTACATCATTGAATGCATCAAAAACATCGACTAATGTTTTCGCCTTACTTCCTCCAATCTGGATAATACCAATTCCCAATAAAATGGCTACAAATACAACCTGTAGCATGCTGGAGTTATTAGAAGCAGCTTCAAAAAAGTTCTCGGGCACGATATCTACAAGTACATCAAGCGGGCCTCTGTTTTGGACCAACTCAGCAGTGGCGCTTCTGTCATCTACTGATGCGCTATAACTTTCCTGAAGTTTTTGAGTGGTTTCGGCAGGAAGGGTCTTTCCGGGCTGAAGTACATTAACAGCTACAAGCCCAATGGTTATTGCAAAAACGGTAGTAACAGCATAAATAGAAACCGTTTTCAGCCCCATTCTTGAAAGCTTAGTCGTATCGTTAAGGCTGGTAACCCCCACGACCAATGACACTAGTACGAGCGGCATTGCAATTAACTTCAGCATGGCTATAAAAATAGTCCCAAATGGTTTGATATAATCCGTGGTGAACTCATTCAAACCTGTAACGCTGGCTAAAAGGCCCCAAATCAGACCTAAAATCAAACCAATAATAATTTGCCAGTGTAGTTTCTTATACCATTTCATACGCCAATAATTAAAATTAAAATCAATGTGATTAAGGAAGCTATTCCTGCAGAAATCCAGTTCACAAAATTGTTGCTAACATACAGATTCTCTTCACCAATTAAATAAAGTCCGGGTATTGTGTATTCCGAATTTTGGAACCGGGCACCAATGTAAGAATCAATCATGCTACCAAGGAAACCTGCTATGGCAATTATTGTAATTGCCACTAAACTTATACTCGAGTCAAAAAGAAAAAGCACTAATGAAATAAAAACAGCACCGGTAAATGCGGCAAGTGTCCCATAAATACTTATTCCACCATCTGTTCCTGGTTGTACTTTTTTCCAATCCAGAAACAACCATGTCTTTCCCTTTACCCTGTTACCACCTACTTCGGTAGCCCAGGTATCCGCCGCCGCAGCCGCTATAGCCGTAACCGCTGCGAACAGGAAAGCGTGGACACCTGACAGAAACCAAATCAATATCCAAAGAGCAAACCAAAATCCGTTTGACCATACCTGTTTGGCATTCCTTCTGAATTTTTTTTCTAAAAAGCCTTCTTTTGAGATAAGGTCTTTCGATAGAAATGAGCCGGAAATAAAAAACCCCAGAACAACCGCTGCCCCAGGCATTCCTCCAAGACCATAGGCAAAACTTCCAAATATGCTTGCAGAGATAGCTCCATCAATAGTGAGCCAGTTTAAGATGAAGGCCGTTCCGGACAATAGTATAGCGAGGAAAATCCCTACTAAAATTTGGTTATGATCCTGAGTATCCCCAAAGAGAATAAATACAAAGACCAGTGCAAGCGAAAAAAAGATATTTACCCAGCGGTCAAACACCTCTTAACTTGAAGCGGCTTCAGGTTCTTCGTCACGGTCATGTTTCATGATGGCGAAGATGACTAAAATGTACCCCGCCATAACCACGATGGGAGATATGAACAAAGAAATAAAGCCTTTGACTTCATTCTCAAGGTACATAGCTGTAAAACCTACAACGATCAGCAGGATTGCGATCCCGATCATTTTATAATTATATGCAGAAAAAAACATCGGTTCATGATCTGACGTTTTACGTCCTCGTTTTGCCATGTCGTTTTATTACCTTTGTAAATAGAATTTTTGATTGAACGGTTCGCTAAGTTATTTAATTATCTGCTAAACCCAAAAGTACAAAATACCATATGCCACGAATTATTCTGGCCTCCCAAAGCCCCAGAAGGAAAAGACTGCTCGAACAAATAGGTCTCGACTTTGAGGTTCACCCCAGCAATGTAGATGAAGTAAGTTCCGAACAAGAGCCTTCCTTGTTGGTAGAAGATTTAGCACTTCAGAAGGCAAATGATGTCGCTCACTCATTTCCGGATTCATTGATTATAGGCTCAGATACCCTTGTTGTGTTAAATAATGAAGTTATCGGGAAGCCCCGGGATGAAGATGAAGCTGCTGAATTTTTGCTAAACCTTAGTGATACCACACATCTTGTACTTACCGGAGTGGCTTTTGTTAAAACTAATAAAAATGGCCAAATTGAGGGTTCAAAGACTTTTCATGAGCAAACAAAAGTTACTTTTAGTACGTTAGCTGAAGAGGAAATACGGGCGTACGCTAAAAGCGGAAACCCTCTCGATAAAGCCGGTGCTTACGGAATTCAAGATGATCTGGGCGCGTTGTTTGTAGAAAAAATAGAAGGCGACTATTACAATGTGGTAGGTTTCCCCCTCAACAGGTTTTATAGAGAAATGAAGACTTTCATGCCGGAATTAAATATCATGGATACATGAGAAATATAGTTAGATACCTTGCTTTGGGCGTACTTTTCAGTTTATTGGGGAGTTCGCTTATGGCTCAGAATAATAGCGAGTTTCAGTTAGCTACTCGGCTTATGCAGCAACAGAAGTATGGGGATGCCCTTCCTCTCCTTCAGGAATTGTATAAGGAAAATCCAGAAACTTATGTATATGCAGACCGGCTTATTGATTGCCTTATCCAGCTAAAGCAGTATGATGAAGGACTTCAGGTTGCCCGGCGTTATGAAGGTCAGCCCGAATTTGATAGCCAGGTACAAGTTCGTTTGGGTGAACTCTATCACTTCAAGGAAGAAATAGAAACAGCAAGGGAAATCTGGTATTCCAATTTGGAAGAGCATTCTCTGCAACATCAGCTTTATATTTCTACAGCACGAACCATGATCAGTCGAAGGGAATACATGGATGCTGTTGATGTCTATAAAATGGGGCGAAAAGTTTTCCAAAATGAACGATTGTTTTTTGGAGATATAGCCAATGCGTACATGCGGGCAGGAGAATATGAATTTGCTATTCGGGAATGGTTGGACCTGCTTGAAGCTTCGCCAAATCAGATCTCTTTTATACAACGAAGTCTTCTTAGGTATAATGATCCCATTCTGAATGACATTACTATTATTGAGCTTGATGAGCGTTTAGAAAATATTTCCGTATCCAGTCCAAGTTACCAGACCTTTTATCAGCTTCAGATCTGGTTGCTTCAGGAAAACAAACTTTACCGGCGGGCCCTGGCTTCAGCAACTGAATATGAAAGTCGTTCCGAATCTTATAATTACGCTCTTTTCAATCTGGGTAGGCAGTTAGTCGATAACAATGAGTTTGAGCTTGCTCGTGATGCATTCACCTATTATACAGACAAAAGCTTTGGCGAAATAAAATGGAGGGGTTTAGAAGAACTGGCTAATACGTATTCTAAATGGGCCAAATATATTGATGATTATAATCTTGACTTTACCAATCAGCGAGACAGCCTCTATCAGCTTGCAACAGCTATGCTTGATTCTATTGAAAATGAAACCAATAGTTATAGCGGGATGGGTAGCGTGCAGCTAAAGCGGGCCGAACTTTCGCTCGATCATATTTTTGATTTAGAAAAAGCTCGGGCAGCTTTGAAGAAATTGAAAAGTCTGCCTGGAACCCGTGATTCTCCGGAGATACCTTACCTGGAAGGTCGCATTCATCTTGCAAACAGAGAATTCACTCAGGCTCGTATCAATTTCACAAGAGCAAATAAACAAGCTGAAATTGGAGAGTTAGCTGAAAAAACACGCTATTTCCTTGCTTTAACGGACTTTTATGGCGGGGATTATGAATTTGCGGGAATACAGCTAAAATCACTGGGAAGGCAAAATACGTCCTATTATGCAAACGATGCCCTCGAACTCCGCCTCTGGCTGCAACAAGGAACAGCAGTTGATACCACGGGTGAAAAACTCTCCATTTTTGCGGATGCGGTTTTCAATGAGAATAATGGTGGGACTAAAGAAAGTGCAGACCAATTTTTGGCTATCATAGAAGAATCCGGTTTCTCACCCCTTAAAGATGATGCGTTGTTATTTTTTGTTGAATCTTCCCATATTGATAAGGCTTTGAAATTCGCTCAGCTTAGTTCTTTTTTAACAGGGGTTAGTCAAACTCCAATTAAAGAAAAATTGCTTTGGGAACAGGCAAAATTAGCCGAGCAAGTAACTGGGGATAATTGTGAATCCGCAGAAGATTGTTTCTTTGATGGCTCTAACGCTTCTGCTTCGGATATTTATGAATTGCTTATTCTGCAGTACCCACAAGGTTTTTATGCGCCATATGCAAGAGAGCGTCTAACTGATATAACCAATCAAAATTCCTGATATGATCAAGAGAACATTGACCATTTTTATATTTGTGTTGAGTCCAATCTTCGCGGTTGTAGCCCAACAGCATGTACTCATTTCGATGGATGCTTCTCAAACCAACCACCTGAAAGCATACGGTGTGATGTTCAATCACATTACGGATGGTTACACTGCACAATGGCTACTCAATCATCGAGGAGGAAGCTTCCTTGCAAAGGCTGAAAATGATATCATCAGAAAAAGCCGGCTTCGTAACGTATCCCTGCAAACAATTTCTGCATCTGAAGCCCAAAGGTTGATCGCCGAAGTAGAGAGCAATAGCAGCAACACGGCTGTTGTTAATTTAGAGAAATCCCCGAAAATTGCCGTTTACACACCCGACCAAGCCCTTCCGTGGGATGATGCCGTAACACTGGCTCTTACTTATGCTGAAGTTGAATATGACAAGATTTGGGATGTTGAGGTTTTGGAAGGCAAGCTTGATGAATATGACTGGCTTCACCTTCACCATGAAGATTTTACCGGACAATATGGGAAATTTTGGGCCAGCTATCGCAATATGCCATGGTATATTGCTCAGGTTAAGCAGATGGAGGCAATGGCACAAAATCTAGGGTATTCTTCCGTGAGTGAACAGAAGAAAGAAGTTGCCAGAACCATTAAAAGATATGTGGGGAATGGTGGATTCCTTTTTGCAATGTGCTCGGGAACCGACACCTTTGATATCGCCCTTGCAGCTGAAGGTATTGATATAGCGCCCGAACAATTTGACGGAGATCCGACCGACCCAAACGCTCAGCAGAAACTGGATTTTAGCAAATCACTGGCTTTCGAAAACTTCAGCATCGTTCTCAATCCAAGTGAGTATGAGCATGCAAATATTGATGTGCCCGTCAGTATTAATCGGGTGGATCAATCGCTGGACTTTTTTACGCTTTTTGAATTTTCAGCAAAATGGGATCCGGTTCCAACCATGCTTACTCAGAATCATGTGAGTAGTGTTCGAGGTTTCTACGGTCAGACCACAGCCTTCCGAAAAGAAAAAGTAAAATCTTCGGTCGTTATTTTGGGAGAGTCTCCGGGACGTGAGCAGGTAAAATATATTCATGGAAATTATGGCAGAGGCACCTTCACCTTTTACGCCGGGCACGATCCTGAAGATTATACTCACCGTGTCAATGACCCCCCCACAGATTTAGCCCTGCACCCCAACAGTCCGGGCTATAGACTTATCCTGAACAACATCCTCTTCCCCGCAGCCAAAAAGAAGAAGAAGAAAACGTAATTAATGTTAAATGCTCAATGTTAAGTGTTAAATTTGAACGCATTTAACATTCAAAATTTAACACTTAACATTTCTGTATGAAGCCAAGCCGGAAGTTTGAGGATCTTGTAGAACTCGTCGCTATTCTGAGAAAAGAATGTCCATGGGATCGTAAACAGACACACGAGTCTATTAAAGACAATTTGATTGAAGAAGCGTATGAAGCTATTGATGCCTTGGATAATCAGGATTTCGATGAGTTTAAAAAGGAGCTGGGCGACTTATTGCTCCATGTAGTGTTTCACTCAAAAATGGCCACTGAAACCGAGACCTTTGATATTGGTGATGTAATCTACACGCTGATGGAAAAGCTTATCCGTAGGCACCCGCATGTTTTTGGAGATACAGAAGTTGATGGAGAAGGTCAGGTTTCCGAGAATTGGGAAAACATCAAACTGAAAGAAGGCAAGAAATCTACGCTTGATGGATTACCGGCACAACTCCCTGCTTTAATCCGCGCACAACGGATGCAGGAAAAAGCAGCTAATGTCGGTTTTGACTGGCCCGAATGGAAATTAGCCTGGGAAAAGCTGGATGAAGAACTTCATGAATTTCGGGATGCTCTTGAACGAAACGACCCGGATGAGCTAGCGGACGAGTTTGGGGATGTACTCTTCTCTATGGTGAATGTGAGTAGATATTTTGAATTAAACGCCGAAGATAGTCTTCGCAAAACCAACTCTAAATTCGAATACCGCTTCAGATATATTGAGGAGAAGTTAAAAGAACAAAACAAGGCCCTCAAAGATGCTTCCCTGGAAGAGATGGATGTGTTATGGAACGAGGCTAAAGACCTGCCTTCTTAATCTGTTTCCTTAATTCTCTTTCTTGATTACTCTGGAACTAAATTTATCTATAAAATAGCCCTTCTTCTTTTTAATGAAATATCCTCCAATGGCTACGGTTAATGCTGTAGCTACTCCTACTAAAATCCAGAAGCCGAGCCATTCTCCGAAATTAAAGAAGCGGGTAAAGGTCTCTGACCAAAAAGCGGCATACAATCCTACCACTGACCAATTCATAAATTCGTAGTGATATTCCAACCATGTATCCTTTGGTTTTTTTAGATACGCCGGAATAAATCCCCCAAAGATACTTCCCAAACTTATGAGCGCAAACACGTGGAAGGGTCCAAAATATCCAAAGAGTTTGTAGATCATCAGGGCCGTCACATTTAAGCCAATCATACACAGCACGTAGAAATAGCCAATTACTTTATGAACAAAAGTGCCTTTTCTCATAAAGATAATCAGAGCGCCTAAAAACATGGAAAGGATAGCAAAGCCAAAGTGGAAAAAACCTAAGAGATCAAATTGATAAGATTCCATAGCTAGTCTTTTTTTTTATTCATTCCGAGTTACGGTTCACCTACTTCAATGTTACGATTTGGTGAAGTAACGTAATCCCCCTTTAACAGAAACATGGCTATTAGTACAGCTGGAAGGAGGTTTTTAAAAACGATATGAAGTTATCTCCCAAAAAATAGACTGTATCTTCTGGAAAAGCGGTTACAATAGAAACCCTATCTTCATGAATTCTTCAAATAACTTTAGTTTCTTAAAATAGATTTAACTTTTTTGACTTAAAATTGTGCAGTCATTTTACTATATTCAATGCTCTTCTCACACGAGAAATGGAACTTTTTACCAACTCAAAACGCTTAGCATATTAAATTGCAGACAGCGTTAAGTTGGCTCTTTTCGAGCATATTATTCTTTAACCAAATATTGGAGTACTAAATGTCAGAAGGCATTCACACAGGCTTTGACGAGCAACAATACCCTTATATCAATAAAGGACTTGAAGGCATAATCGCGTTCTCAACCACTAAAAGCTTTATTGACGGACAGAAAGGCGAACTTATTTACTCAGGTTATCTTATTGATATCCTTGCAGAAAATGCGACTTTTGAAGAGGTCTGCTTTTTATTGTGGAATGACCGGCTTCCAAATTCAGAAGAACTGGAAAGCTTAAAGAAATTATTAGTTGAACATCGTTCTCTTCCGCAGCCGGTTTTGGATTACATTCAGGCAACGGATAAAAGTGCAGAGCCCATGGCCGTTCTTAGAACTGCTGTATCCATGCTTGCTGATTTTGATGATACCCACGGTAAGTTTGATGACACACTTTTTGAAGGTCAGGCTATTGATATTACAGCCAAGATACCTACCATTATCGCCGCTTTTGATCGTGCCCGAAAAGGAAAAGATTTTGTAGCCCCTCTTGAAGAGGGAAGCACAGCTTTCAACTTCTTATATATGTTGAATGGCGAGAAGCCCGGAACACAAGCAGAGAAAACCATGGATCTTTGCCTGATTCTTCATGCAGAACATGGGATGAATGCTTCAACGTTTACCGCCCGCACCATTTGTGCTACTCAGTCTGATATGTATTCTGCCATCACCGGTGCTATCGGTGCTCTTAAAGGACCACTTCACGGTGGAGCAAATACAGCCGTTATGAATACCCTTCTTGAGTTGGATAAAGATCCCGATACTGCGGACGCCGTTGAATTCACTAAAAGAAAGTTAGCTAATAAAGAGAAGCTTTCAGGATTTGGTCACCGTGTTTACAAAACCTTTGACCCACGTGCCCGATTGCTACAAACAATGTCTAAAGATCTTTCCGAAGAAACCGGACATGAGCAGCTTTATGAATGGTCAATGGATATGTTGAATACTATGAAGGAAGAAAAAGATATTGATCCTAATGTGGATTTCTTCTCAGCTACCGTGTATTACTCTATCGGAATTGAGCCGGATTTATACACCTGTATTTTCACGATGAGTCGTGTTTCAGGATGGACCGGTCACTTCATGGAGCAAGCGGCTAATAACCGCCTAATACGTCCACGTGCCCTTTACGTTGGTGAAAAAGGCCTGGAATGGACATCCGTTGAAGAGCGGTAGTAACTGATTATAGATTTGTAGGGTTTAAAATCCCACTGAATTAAGAAACTGGCTCCGATGCTCTGCGTCGGAGCCTTTTTTATGAAGTTTACTTCACCACCAAATTCACTATTCTACCCGGCACAAAGATTTCTTTCACTAAATTACCTTCTTCGAGATATTTAGCTACGTTTTCCTCTTCTTTAGCTAAGCCCAACACATAGTCTTTGTCTTTGGCTTTATCGGCGTCCACTTCAATATCTGCACGCACTTTTCCATTTATCTGTACGGGGTAAGTGATGGAATCTGCTTTCAGATATTCTTCATTGAATTGAGGCCAGTCTTCGTAGGCAAGCGTATCTTCATTACCCAGCATTCGCCACAGTTCTTCCGTGATATGGGGCGCAAAAGGATTCAAAATCTGAACAAATTCTTTTGCTACTGACAACGGGACTTCATCCCAGCCATTCGCTTCGTTCACAAAAATCATGAGGGCGGAAATACCCGTATTGAATCGAAGGTTTTCAATGTCTTCACTCACTTTTTTAATGGCTTCATGCAAAGGCTTCAGGTGCTTTTTCTCAGCTTCGATGTCCTTCACCTTATCGGAAATCTCGCCTGAATCTTCGTCAACTAATAATCGCCATACGCGGTTCAGGAATCGGTTTACCCCTTCCACACCTTTGGTACTCCAGGGTTTGACCTGCTCCAGTGGGCCCATAAACATTTCATACAACCGAAGAGAATCAGCTCCATATTGCGCAATGATATTATCCGGGTTGATCACATTGCCACGGCTTTTAGACATTTTATGAGCTCGGGCTTCTAACTTTGTATCCGTTCCTTTTAAAACAAAATCATCGCCTTTCTTCTCTACCTTGCTATCATCTACTTTTTTTCCATCGGGACCGGTGAACTCCATTTCACCGAGTATCATCCCCTGATTTACCAGTTTCTGAAATGGTTCTTTTGTAGATACTACTCCAATATCATGCAGCACTTTATGCCAGAATCGGGCATAGAGTAAATGAAGTACGGCGTGTTCTGCTCCTCCGACATACAGATCGACCGGCATCCAATAATTTTCGTAATCCGGATCTACGGGACCTCCGTCAAATTCAGGACTAATGTATCTGAGATAATACCAGCATGAGCCCGCCCACTGAGGCATGGTGTTGGTTTCCCGAATGGCTGTTTTGCCGGTTTTAGGATCGGTAGTTTCAATCCATTCCTTGGCATTTGCTAGTGGGGGTTCTCCATCTCCTGTTGGCTGATATTTGTCAACTTCAGGAAGGGTAACAGGCAGTTCTGATTCCGGCAGTGCTTTATGTTCGCCATCCACATGAATGATTGGGAAAGGCTCTCCCCAATAGCGCTGGCGTGAAAACAACCAGTCACGAAGTTTGTAATTCACAGATTTTGTACCTGCTCCTTTTCCTTCCAGCCAAAGAATAATTTTTTTCTTGGCATCCTCAATATTCAATCCATTCAAGAATTCACTATTGATCGCTGGTCCTTCACCAGTGTAGGCTTTTCCATCAAAATCTTCAGGAGGCTCAACAGTACGAACGATTTCAAGATCAAATTTTTCAGCAAATTCCCAGTCACGTTCATCCTGCCCGGGAACAGCCATAATGGCTCCGGTTCCATAGCTTGCCAACACGTAGTCAGCAATCCAAATCGGAATCTCTTTCCCATTGGCTGGATTGATAGCATAGGCCCCGGTAAAAGCGCCGGTTTTATCTTTGCTGAGTTCCTGTCGCTCCAGATCAGATTTCTTAGCTGCTTCTTCCTGATAATCAGCAATGGCCTGCTTTTGTTCTTCAGTAGTTATTTTCTTGACCAGATTATGCTCAGGAGCCAATACCATATATGTAGCCCCAAAGATAGTGTCAGGGCGAGTTGTAAATACTTTTATTCTCTCTTCATGACCGGCAATCTTGAAATCAACTTCAGCTCCAATTGATTTCCCAATCCAGTTACGCTGCATTTCCTTGAGCGATTCCGGCCAGTCCAGATCTTCTAAATCCTGCAATAGTTCTTCAGCATACTCCGTGATCTTCAACACCCACTGCCGCATCGGTTTGCGGACAACGGGATAACCACCGACTTCGCTTTTCCCGTCAATTACTTCCTCATTGGCAAGTACGGTTCCCAACTCTGGACACCAGTTTACGGCTACTTCATCTTCGTAAGCCAATCCCTTTTTATAGAGCTGAAGGAAAATCCACTGCGTCCATTTGTAGTAATCCGGATCGGTGGTATTCACTTCACGATCCCAATCATAACTAAAGCCGATAGCCTGTAGTTGCTCCCGAAATTTATTGACGTTTTTCTCTGTGGTGATGCGCGGGTGCGTGCCGGTTTTAACCGCATACTGTTCCGCAGGCAATCCAAATGCATCCCAGCCAATCGGGTGCAACACATTAAAGCCTTTCATACGCTTGTAACGGGCAATAATATCCGTAGCCGTATAACCTTCGGGGTGACCAACATGCAGCCCCGCTCCACTTGGATATGGGAACATATCCAGCACATAATACTTAGGCTTCGACTTGTCGGTAGGTGTTTCAAAGGTCTTATTCTCGAGCCAGTACTTTTGCCATTTGGTCTCGATGTTTTCCGGTTTGTAGGAGTGCATTTAAGCGTTTTTGAATTTCAAAATTTTAGGAGCCTGAAAGATAAGACAATCCTACCTAACCTTTGAAATGGATTTTGTGGATAATTGCAGGTTGTAAATGATATAACCATGGATATCCTATAATCCAATAAATCATGGTTCAACAACTGATACAATTCTTACACACGGTATTTGAACTTGATTGGTAGGATTAAATGATTACCTCAATTTCTTTTCTTTGAAAAAAATCATTTTACACCCATCCATAGCAGTTCTGCTATATTTTTCTTTATATAGATCAGTCAATTTTCAAGCTATCATTTATCTATGCAGAATTTAATTCTATTCTCAGTCGCCGCCGTTCTGGCATTCACTCCTCAAAAAGAGCTATCAGCTCAGGTATCGTCTTCAGTGGAAGACTTAATTACCATCTATCGTGAAGATGCCGGAGCTCTTTCAAGAAAGTATGCCGTTGAACATTCAGAGCAGTATATATCCCGCTTTTCTGATTTATATAGTGATTGGCTGAACCGCTTAGGTGAAATCAATTTTCGCGAATTGGATCGATCTTCTCAAGTTGACTACCTCCTTTTAAAAAACGACCTCGAACGTTCTCAGTATTTCCTTCAGGCAGATCAAAAGAGATTTAATGAACTCAAAAAATATATCCCTGCCCCCCAATCCGTTATGGATTTCATTACCCAAAGAAGATCCGGCGTTTCTATGGAAGGCAAACAAGTAGCGAACTGGTTCAATGCGTGGAATACTGAAACCGAAGCTCTACATGCCGCTTTGAAAAACACCACCGTCTTCTCAAAAAAAGATGCGGGCTTTCTAGCCAATATCATTGAAGAACGAAGAGAAGCCATCGAAGAGGCTTATGAATTCTATTATGGCTACGATCCTGACTTTACCTGGTGGGTAGAAGAACCTTTCAATGCCTTAGAAACATCACTCGAAGAATATGAAGAGGCTGTTCAGAATCACTTTGATCAGGAGAAAGAGCAGACCGATGAAAGCGGAATCGTGGGAAGCCCGATTGGGGAAGAAGAAATTATCAGACGATTAGGTTTTGAGATGATTTCCTACAATCCTCAGCAACTGATTGATATCGCCAATGAGCAATATGCCTGGACGTACAATGAAATGCTTAAAGCATCTCGCGAAATTGGGTATGGCGATGACTGGAAGGCAGCTTTGGAGCACGTCAAAAAAACGTATGTGCCGGCCGGAGAGCAACCGCCTCTTGTTAAGGATCTTGCCGAGGAAGCCGTTACTTTTTTGGAAGAAAGAGACCTGTTAACCATCCCTCCTGTTGCAAAAGAAAGCTGGAGAATGGTGATGTTAAGTCCGGAATGGCAGAAAATAGCCCCCTTCTTTTTAGGCGGTGAAGTTGTGCGTATTGCTTACCCTACAAATACTATGACTCATGATGAAAAAATGATGAGTATGCGTGGCAATAACCCTCACTTTTCGAAAGCCGTTGTTCATCATGAATTGATTCCCGGACACCACCTGCAACAGTTTATGAACCGCCGATACGAAACCCATCGCCAAAATTTTCGCACCCCTTTCTGGACCGAAGGCTGGGCTTTGTATTGGGAATTTGTTCTTTGGGAAAAAGATTTCCCCAATAATCCGGAAGACAAAATTGGCATGTTGTACTGGAGAATGCACCGGGCTGCCCGAATTGTTTTTTCTCTGAACTATCATTTAGGAAATTGGTCCCCACAGGAATGTATTGACTACCTCGTGGATAAAGTCGGCCATGAATATGCCAATGCGGAGGCTGAAGTCCGCCGATCTTTTGAAGGTAACTACGGACCGCTGTATCAAATCGCCTATATGGTTGGTGCCATGCAGTTTTATTCTTTGCGACTGGAATTGGTAGAATCAGGAGAAATGAGTGAAAAAGAATTCCATGATTTTATCCTGCAAAATGGAAGTATTCCTGTTGCCATGGTGAAAGCATTAATGACGGATCAGGGACTCACTAACGACTTCAAATCGAACTGGAAGTTTGGGGATTATATTGAGGGGATGTAAAAACCAATCATGGCAATCCAAAAATCCTTCTAATCAAGGTTCCACTTTTTTTTTGAACCTTGATTTATGGGATGGGTAAGATTTACTTGACTAGCTCTTTGATAACATCCACCCCATCCGGCTTCCAGAAAATAGGCGGGCGTTGAGCTTTTGAAAGCTCCTCGATTTCTGAAACGTCACTATCTTCTCCAGTTATATAAACCGACTGTAGTTTCTTACCAAAAGAAGCCTTTAACTCTTTGACTTTATCCTCTCCTCCCTTCACCCAGTTCACCGTAAAATCAATCTCAGGTAGTTCTTCAGATTCTTGTATTAAAAAGTCTTCAAGCCAAAGTTGATTTCTCTGAACTGCCTCGTTATAAGCATATTGGTATTTTATATCGGGAGCCGGTTTTTGATGCTGAGGGTTTTCTTTCCAGAATTCCTGGATTGCATGGCCCAACTCCTCTTTAACCTCTTTCAAACCAAATTTAGATACTACTACTGCCACTGATCGGCAGCCTTTGCCACAGTATCTCAGCATGGCTTCAACCAGCTTTGCTTTTATTTCTTCATTCCATTCATCCAGATAAGCAATGGAAAATTTAGCTGTGCGGATGATGTATTCAGCATTCTCTTTAGCTGCTTTTAGAGCCCGAACTTTTTCTTTTACCTCAGAGACCGATTCTTCAGATCCGGCAAAAATGACTTTATCAGCTTTCAGGTTTGCAAATTCTTCCAGATCTGTTGAATAGTGAATCTTTTGCTCAGGCAAGATATTTTCCATTTCATCCAGAAACGATGCTAATAAGTATGGGTCTTTTCGGGAAAGCTTTCCATAATATTCAGCGCCGGAGAGGATGGTTCCTAACGCGGTTTGAAATCCAACCAAGGGCAAATTTCCGGCATGAAGGCAGAGTACTTTTTGTCCTTTCGCATTTTGCTCATCACTCAACTCTGACCGATTCACCCATTCCCGTATATCTCCATTTGCGATATTTTCTCTCAGAACAGATAACTGGAATTCAATATCGTGCTGACTGAACAATCCATCATCAACAGTTTGCTGTACGGCTTTCCAGAGAACCTGATTCTCCTGACTCAGCCATTCCTCTACAGCCTTCTGTATTTTGGAAATATGTTTGTTCAGATTTACTTCTGTCATTGCTAATTATCAAACCGCATCAGATGCTGAATCAAGTTCAGCATGACAACGAGTTTTAGAAATTTCATTTTTGCTATATAAAACATCAGCTCAATCCTGATCGATTAAGAAATTACAGCCGCGAAGATTTTCAGGATTCCATCTTCCAAGCACCTGGAATTTTCCATCTTCTCTTTGAATTCCCTTGTCGCCTGTGAGTATAAATGAACAGGAATAAAGGTTGGCTAAATCCATCACGCCTATCAAGCCTTCTTCTCCAACCTCTACCTCTTCCATTGGATTTTTGGGATTTCTGATACTCACCTTCATCCACGGCACACATTTAAACCATTGCCCTTCCTGACTGTAAGCCTGACTCAGCAATTCCGCCATTCCGTACTCAGAATGAACCCGTGTTTTTGGAAGACCAAATCCTTCAGCTAATTTCTGATGCAGAGCTTCTTTAGTAATTTCTCTGCGATGTGTTTTCATCCCTCCCGTTTCCAAAATTATAGAATCTTCGGGTAGCTGAATTTCCTGTCGTGCTAAGATATCCAGCAGGCCAAAAGCTGCGCCAAAAAGCATGAGTTTTTTTCCAGACTTTTGAACCAAATCTAACTCTTGTTTATCCAAATGTTGATCAAGTTTTAGAAACCGACTCATACCGGAATTTTCTCGTTCAATCAAAGTATTCAACATCCAGATTAATGAGGAATTTGGGTTTTCAATATACCCGGGTGTGTAAGCCCAAATCACGTATTCATCCAGATCATAAAACTGGTTCATACCCTTGATGATTGACTGCCGATATAGCTCTGGATCTGAAACGATGTGTGTGCTTCGGCTCATCCCTGAGGTCCCGCTGCTTTGAAATTTTAAATTCTGGATTTTGGATTTTGAATTAGCAGTGGCAGTTATCACCTCAGCATCTTTAAAGGCTTGGATCGGTAGTAACGGGATTTTTGAGATAGAACTTACTTCACCCATCTCTAAAGCATTACAGAAACGTTTATAAACGGGATTATTGGATCGTTGAAACTCAAAGACATGAAGTGCTTTTTCCTCAAAAGAATGACTTTCGTTAAAGATTTCTTCCGACCTGATCATACCTACTGAATTGAAATTCGGAATAACTCTTTCTCCGTAAGAAGGTAGACAAAGTTGTCGGTGACCTTTAGGTCTCTGGCCATCACTTCTGAATCTAATTGGATTTTCTTTATCTGCTTTGAAGAATTTTCGACTTCTACATACCCGGAATATGCTTTCCATGTTACCTGTGAACGAGCGTAAAAAGCTTGTACACCTTCAGCTAAATAGAACCCTTGGTAACTTCCGTTCAAAGCTAAACGATGAATAGTGGCGGACTTCTTATCTAAGATCAATATTTCTCTTGAAGTCACATTCATTTCATCTACCGATTCTATCTCAGACGGAATCTTAAATTCATCCAATAGATTAGAATCCAGGTCAAACCTGCGAATATAGTTTTCGGATTCATCTACAAAAAAGACTTCTCCTAGTCCATTGACTGAAACCTGAGTTGGATTATATCTGCGGGTATTTCCAAAGGTGTCTTTGCCGGCTATGCTGCTCAAATACTGCCCGCGTTTATCAAAAACCTGTACTCTTCGATTATTGTAATCCGTCACAAATACCTTTAACCCATTGGTAGCATCTACATCAATGGGCTTGCTGAACTGGTAATTTCCGGAACCTTTGCCACCGATGGTCTCAAGTAACTTTCCGGTATGATCAAGCTTTAGTAATCGATTCTTCCCTTGTTCAACTACATAAATCTCATTCTGGGTCACATACAAAGATGTGGCGTTTTCAAGGCCCGAGTAAATCTCCTGTAAGGACTGCGCTTGCAAGGAATAGCTTTGCAGAAAAAGAATTGCAGTAAAGACTGTAAGAGTGATAAAACAGTTAATTCCGACGCAGAACGGTCGGAACGAGTGGAAGTCGAGTAGAAGCTGAGGACCCTTTAATGGAAATGCTTTAGACCAACGAACACTTTTTCGTAGAGAATAACATTCAATGTTCAGTGTTCGTGGTTCAATATTCAATATTCTAATGTTTGAGGCCTTTTGCCCCAATATCGCTTCGGTAGTAGGCTTTGTCAAAGGTTATTTTTTTGACTTCAGCGTAGGTGTTATCAATGGCTGTTTGAAGATCTTTTCCTGAGCCAACTACGTTCAGTACTCGTCCACCGTTCGTTAGTATCTGCTCCTCTTCTGCTCTGGTTCCTGCGTGAAAGATCATTGCTCCTTTAACATCATCTAAACCGGTGATGACTTTTCCTTTTTCATAGGATTCAGGATATCCACCGGAAGCTAATACCACACAGCACTTCACTTCTTCATCAAACTCAATCGGGACTTCTTCAAGGGAAGCTTGTGTACAAGCAACAATGACCCGCAGCATATCGCCTTTAAGTCTCGGAAGAATTACCTGACATTCGGGATCACCAAATCGACAGTTATATTCTACCACTTTGGGACCGTCTTCGGTGATCATCAATCCACAATATAAAATTCCAGCATACGGATTGTCTTCCGCCTTCATCCCCGAGATGGTAGGTTCAATAATTTCTTTTTCTACACGATCAAGAATATCATCTGTCACAATAGGCGCCGGCGAATAAGCTCCCATTCCACCGGTGTTGAGTCCAGTATCGCCTTCACCGATTCTCTTATGATCTTGGGCATTTCCAATTATTCTATAGGAATCACCATCTGAAATTGCAAAAACGGACGCTTCCTCTCCTACCATAAATTCTTCAATGACAAGACGGCTGGCAGCCTCTTTCAGTGAATTACTGGTCTTGAGTTCTTCCAGAACTTCCATAGCCTCAGCTTCTGATTCCGGAATAAAAACCCCTTTACCGCCCGCAAGTCCATCCGCTTTTAATACTACCGGATACTTATTCTGTTTTTTGATATAGGCAGCTGCTTCATCAAAATCATCTTGATCAAAAACTTTGTATGCAGCGGTGGGAATGTTGTGACGCTCCATGAATTCTTTAGCGAATTCCTTACTCCCTTCCAGCATAGCTGCCTGGAGCTTGGGTCCAAAAACGGGGTGATCCTTCGTTTCCAGAAAGTTGACTATTCCGTCAACTAAAGGTTGCTCGGGCCCAACAACGGTGAGGTTGATATCATTAGCTTCTATGAACTCCCAAACCTGATCAAAGTCTGATGCAGATAACTGTACATTATCTCCAATGGAAGCTGTGCCGGGATTTCCGGGAGCGATAAATAGTTTATTTAGCTGGGCAGATTGAGAAATGGACCACGCAAGCGCATGCTCTCGTCCGCCACTTCCCAGTAACAATACATTGTATTTCATGGCTTAGGCCAGTTCTTCAGCAATTGTGATGATTTCAGAAAAGCTGTCAGCATCTAAACTTGCACCACCAATTAGTCCGCCATCTACATCAGGCTGACTTAGGAGCTCATGAGCGTTAGCAGGTTTCATACTCCCGCCATACAGAATGTTAACTTGATCGGCTGCATCCTGACTATATAGTTCAGCAATAATCTTACGGATATGCTCATGCATTTCCTGTGCCTGTTCCGGAGAAGCTGTTTCGCCTGTTCCGATGGCCCAAATTGGCTCATACGCTATCACAACATCCAACAAGTCTTCTTCAGAAATATTGAAAAGAGCAGCAGTTACCTGATTTTTAACCAACTCATAATGTTTATCTGATTTACGCTGATCAAGGCTTTCCCCTACACAAACGATAGGAGCCAATTTATGCTCTAGTGCTTTATGGGTTCTCTTGTTTACCGTGGTATCGGTCTCGCCAAAATACTGTCGGCGTTCAGAGTGACCAATAATTACATAGTTACAGCCACTTTCAGCGATCATACTTCCACTAATTTCTCCTGTGAAAGCGCCATTTTCTTCAAAGTGAAGGTTCTGAGCACCCACCTGAATGTCGGTATCGTGCAGATAGTTAACGGCCATCCCAATGGAGACAAAGGGAGGACAAACCAGGACATCAACATTTTCGTTGACTTCAGCTTTTTTAGCCTTCAGTCCTTCGAGTAGTTCAGCCGCATCATATGGGCCACAATTCATTTTCCAATTACCGGCTATTAAAAATCTTCGCATAATGAGTGAGTTTTTAGCTTGGTGAGTTATTGTCTTTAAAGGCTTGATTGAGTCCCTGAATTACTTCTTCGAATTCTCCACGCTCATACTTTCGAATCAGAGTTCCGTTTTTATCTATCAGAAAACGGGTGGGAATCTGAACTACATTAAATTTTTGAATGATATTCTGTACATCAAAAGATCCTAATTTTGCCACTGACCATACTTTACGCCGTGCTTCAAAAAATCCTTCTACGGTAAATTCGCTTTGGTCTAGAGGAATAGTGAAGATTTTTAATCCGTAGTTCTTGTAAATCTCGTGAATAACCATGGTCCGGTCATAGTCATTTTGATACTCAGAATTAGCTAATGGTGAGATTTCAAGTATAAACACTTCACCTTTTAGCGACTCATTGGAAATGGTGTCACCTTCCATGGTAATAAAGGAAAAGTCGGGAGCTGTTACTCCGGGCGCCAGATAATTCAGGTCGTAGCGAATTCTACGTGCCCATTTTTTTGAGGAAGGTGAAGAATAATCGGCTTCATAGTTTTCTAAAAGTCCCTTCGCTTCCTTAACCCGAGAGCTATCAAAATACATCATGATTTTATCACGCTTCACGACTTCAGACGCTATCTCGCTATTGCTAATTCTGGCTAAGGAATCTAAATACTTAGAAGTAGCATCAAAACCTTTTGTTTCGGCGATATATGGCTTAGCCAAATTCAAGGCAACCGAAATCATGTATTCTGCAGGAAGGGCTTCGTCAATACGTTTAAGCATCTCATCCTTATTCCATTGATTTAACAGATCCGCCGATTTCTCAGCAGCAAGGTAAGAAGCAATAGTACCTTCGTGATTATTATAAACTTCCCAGTACAAATCTGTCCACTTCTTCACTTCATCCAATATTTGGGAATCCGCAAGAGCTCCACTGCGCGCAAAAGCACTGACTCTGTTGAAACCTCTATCAACCCGGGCCAGTGTTTTCATCGCATCATGCTCGTTAGAACTTAGCGTAAGTGTTTCGTTTAAGTTCGGAAGTTCTCCACTGATGAAAAGACTATCATTGTCAGCAAGAATTACCCCAATGTTTCCTAAATCAATATCATTACGACTTATAAAAAGCGCATAGTATTTATTCTCTGGAAATTGAACCGTGCCTTCAAACTTACCGGACTTATCCGTGACTTCATTGAAAAGAGTGTCTAAGATGGCATTTGAAGAATCGCGAGTTACAATAGTGAACCCGACACCGGAATAATCTCCGTCTTCATCAAGGGAATCAGCAACTGTAAAAGAACCGCTCACCACAGTTTCGAGGGGTTCTGGTTCGTTAGAACAAGCTACTGTCATTAAACAAGCAGCAGTTAAAAGTAGAATGTATTGTTTCATTATGAACCTAAAGACTGTTTTTTCAGTCGTTTAATTTTTTAGAAATTAAATCTTTCACCAACTTTGGATTTGCTTTGCCTTTTGAGGCTTTCATAGCCTGACCAACGAAGAATACAATCAATTGTTTCTTACCGTCTTTATACCGTGAAACCTCATCGGGATTATTCGCAATAATTTCATCTACAATCGGCTCAAGGAAACCGGAATCTGAAACCTGAATCAGGTTCATTTCTTTGGCAAGCTCTTCCGGCTCTTTATCTTCATTCAGCATCGCATTGAAAATTTCCTGCATAGCTGAAGAATTAATTTTATCACCTTCTTTGAGTTTAACCAACTCAGAAACTCTTTTTGCAGAGATACTAAACTCACGAATATCGATGCTTTTTTCATTCAGTACTCTAAGTACTTCACTCAACACAATGTTGGATGCAGACTTCGGGTTTCCGAGATATTCAACTACTTCCTCATAGTAATCAGCGAGATAACGGCTGTCTGTAATGGTGACCGCATCATCTTCACTCATTCCATAATCTTCGATAAATCGGGTTCTACGCACATCTGCCAACTCAGGAAGCTCTTCCTTTATTTCAGCGAGCATCTCATCAGTCACAATAATAGGAGGTAGATCAGGCTCAGGGAAGTACCGATAATCATGAGCCTCTTCTTTGGAACGCATTGCACGGGTCTGCTCTTTGGAAGTATCCCACAAACGGGTTTGCTGAACAACTTCCCCGCCCTCTTCAATCAGCTCAATCTGACGATAAATTTCATAATGAATGGCTCGCTCAACATTACGGAACGAGTTCATGTTTTTGAGCTCCGTTCGGGTACCTAATTTTTCTTGTCCACGTGGACGTACCGATACGTTGGCATCACAACGCAAACTTCCCTCTTCCATATTTCCGTCACAGATTTCCAGATACTGAACAATCTGCTTGATCTTGGAAAGGTAGGCATAAGCTTCCTGTGGAGTGCGTAAATCAGGTTCCGATACTATTTCAATCAATGGAGTTCCGGCACGGTTTAAGTCAACCAGTGTATTATAGGGATCCTGATCGTGAATGGACTTCCCGGCATCTTCTTCCATATGGATGCGGGTCAACCCAATTCGCTTATCATATTCTTCCAGGCTGATATCCACAAAACCATCAAAGCAGATCGGTGTATCGAATTGAGAAATCTGGTAGCCTTTAGGGAGATCAGGATAGAAATAATTCTTGCGGGCAAAAATAGATTTTTTAGCTACATCACAACCGGTGGCTAGTCCCATCTTAATGATGTAACGAACCAGGTTTTCGTTCACAACCGGAAGCGTTCCGGGGTGACCTAAGCAAAGCGGGGTAACCTGTGTATTTGGAGATCCGCCATACTCGATTGTAACCGGTGCAAAAGCCTTGCTTTGCGTTAATAACTGGGCGTGGACTTCGAGGCCAATCACCGCCTCGTACTTCTCGTGGGCAATAGTGCTCATTAAAAATTTTGTCTATCAGGATTTTTCAGAGCTTGAAAGATATTAAAGTTGACGGTTAGTTTTGAAAGTTTATTCTAAAATGGATTAACCTCTCCCCTTTAAATTTTAGATGCATATTTAGCTGAGTTCCATTACATTAAATGAAGTTAAGACTATTACTTATGAAGAAGTTGCTACTAATCTTTTCACTATGCTTTTTGTGAACATCATTCCCCCTCGCCCAAACCACGATTCTAGAGCAGTATTTCCATGAGCTTAAAGGAATGGAAGATTCGAGTGGGGTTACACATTTATTTTTTAAAAAAAATATTTCAGAACCATCTGAATGTGCATCTGATCCTGATTCTGAGTTGATAACTAAAAGTTTTATCCATTATTCTAATAAGGTCTTTAATGAATCATTTATCGGACTTGAAGGAACAGTTGCGGTATGTGAACGGGTCAACGACAAAATTCTTGATTACATATTCATAAACTCAAACCCGGATAGCATTATCTATTTGGGATATGGTTTTGGAATGGGTAGCAGTTATTATTCTTTATCTGATCAAGATTATAATAAGGTAGACCTATACTCACATTCAGGTTATGTGGAAAATAATTATAGCTACCAAAAAATTATATTCGATCAAATCAATCAATCCGTAGTTGTAAGATTGATACATGAACTATATCCAGACTTGAATTCATCTATTTTTGTCTCTCTCTCGGACTCAGCATGGGAAGATCGAGATGGGCGTATTACTTCAAACACAATCAATAATTCTAAAATCCTTCCTTTTATTATCTATGATGTTAATTCTTACACAGGATCTTATATAGCCCATCGTAATGACTCTCTATTCATTACTTCAGGCAATTCAGATGAAGATTCTTTAGTTGGTGTAAATTTTAGCACTTCTCAATCTTGGACCTTTCAATTTAATAATGAAATCCCATCAGCTTTTTTGGGCTTAAGTTTCAACGATTCCTCAAACGTTGACCAACTTTTATTGAAATTGCATGAAACTGACGATGAGATTTTAATAGATACCCTTTGGTCAGGAAATTATATGAATTTTAGCTTAGACCCTTTTTCACCAAATAGAATATTCTTATCCACACTTGATACCATTTTGATAAGCCAAAATTTTGGAGATTCTTTTTCAGAGTTTATAACTACTGAACATGAAATTACCGGTCTCTACAAAAAACCTGAATCTGATCTGCTTTATGTTCTTACCCGAAAAGAGCTCTTAGAGGTAAATACAGAATCTAAAGAGACTACTTCTTTGAAACGTCTTTCGCCCCTCAATCGGCCTCAACCTATTTACCCTACGCCGACAGCACTTCATCAGAACTACCCTAATCCCTTCAACCCAACTACCACAATCTCCTACCAGTTAAACGAAACTAGCTTGGTACAACTGGAAGTATTTGATACCACCGGAAGAGAAGTAGCAGTTTTGGTGAATGGGGAACGGAAATCAGCTGGAAGTTACCAAGCTACATTTGATGCTGGAAACTTAGCTTCCGGGGTTTATTTCTATCGTTTAGAGACGGCGGGACAAGTTATGACCAAAAAGATGTTGCTGTTGAAATGATCAGCAACTAATCCCATAAAATCGACACTCATACTGTAGTTTAGATTTATTCTAACACTAAATTTACCAGCAATTTTGGTTTTAATTGTCAAATGTGGTGATTTCTGATTAAGTAAAACCTTATTTGATTTGCTTAACTGCCGGGCTTAGATTATCTCAATCTTAAAGTAGCGATTAGTATTTGTTTAAACATTTTACAGGGTCGTGAAATGGTAAAATTGATTCTTACAGAAATTCAGTTAGGATTAGATGAAGCTTCAAGTTTTGATTTTAGAGGATGACCTAATCACATCAAGGGATCTAACAGAGGTGTTAACTCAGAATGGAATGGAAGTTTTGGGAGTTGCACAAAGTGCAGAAAAGGCACGTTCACTCTTCCTTTCCCAAAAGCCGGATGTAATTTTAGTTGACATAAAACTAAAAGGTGAGGAAGATGGAATTTCATTTGTAAAAGACTTCAACTCTCACCACATCCCGGTTGTATACCTTTCGGCCAACTCAGATGCCGAAACACTCAAAAAGGCTTACGCGACCACCCCATCTTCTTTTTTGACTAAACCTTTTGACGAGAAAGATTTGATTATTGCCATTGAACTAGCCTTTAATAAACACCTTGCACAGACTTACCAAGAAAAAAAGTCTGTTCCTTCCTCGTCTGGCGGTTTCATTTTTTTAAAAACCGGGAATAAATTTGAAAAAATTGAACTGGAAAAGATCCTGTATCTGGAAGCTGATGGTAGTTATACCAAGGTATACACAAAGGAAAAATTTCATCTTTCAGCAAAAAACCTAAGCTATTTTTCAGAACACCTGGGAGAAGATAAATTTATTCGGGTACATCGTTCCTATGCAGTAAATCTGAATTGCATTTCAAAAATTGATTCGAAGCATGTCTTTATCGATTCTAAAGCCATTCCGATTGGCAGGGCCTATAAAGAAAATTTAAATGATCTAAGCGACTATTTTATATAGTCAGCATAACCGATAAATCAAACTATTTTGGGGAATATTCGGGCTCTTTTTTTTCTGATACTTATACCTTGTGTTGCTGTTGGTCAGTCCAGTAGTCAGGAAGTCATTACCATATCAGATCCGGGCAAACTAATAAATATTGGCCGTGATGTGTCCTTTCTTATCGACTCAAGTGCATCACTACCAATCTCTGAGATTTTAAAATCAGAAAATCAGAAAAAATTCAAACCCCATGATAAACAAGTATTCACACTTCCATCAAATGATTATGCTATCTGGTTTAAGTTTACTATCCAGAACGAAACTACAGAACCAATTTGGATAGAGGCTGGTGCAAATGCCAGTTATCAACTTGATTTCTTTCGGCCGGACAGCGCCGGAAATCATGTCGACTCTGTTCTAACGGGGTCTATGCGGCCAAAAACAACTAAAGAGTTTCCTGTTAACTTTTACTGGCTCAGGCTTGCTGATGAACAAACCAGTAAAGCTCAAACCTACTACCTTCGCTTTGCTTCCGGGTTAAGCGTAGAGCTGCCATTCTATGCAGGCACATTAGCTGCCCTTGTTAAGAAAAAAGAAAAACATGATTTTTTGACAGCCGGTTACATAGGTTTAATGATCATCATGATCTTGTATAATCTTTTCCTTGGCCTGGCCACACAAGATCGCATTTATGTTTACTACATTGCCTACCTGATTACGATGACAATCACGATTACTTTTTCCAATCATTATCCTTTTTCGAACAACCCGTTTTGGTTAGAAAACTACTTTTTGTGGGGAAGTATCTTCCATTTCTTTGCCAGCCTGTTTTCCACAAAATACCTGGATTTGCAAAATCAGGCACCTTACTTAAATATTTCAGTGTGGGTGATCACAGTATTTTTGAGTTTTGTAATCCCCATTTTGACATTGCTTGGAGTGCCTTCCCATGTAATAGCTGTTCCTTACTATCAAATTGGGGTTGTTTCGCTATATCTGTCGCTGCTTTGGTCCGGAATCTATTTGCTTTTCAAAGGGCATAAAAATGCCCGCTTTTATGTGCTGGGCTGGACGTTTGCTAACCTAAGTTTCCTCTTATTCTTCATGACTCTGGATGGCTGGCTTCCCTACAATATTGTAACCCGAAATGCGATTTATTTTGGTACCGCGATTGAAGTATTTATGTTTTCTCTCGCCCTTGCCGACCGGTTCAATACCCTGAAAAGAGAGAAAGAAGAAATACAGGCTGAAAAACTTTCGATTATCCAAAACCAAAATAGAGTACTGGAAAAAAAGGTGTCGGAGCGTACCGCCGAAATTCATCATCGGGTGAAAAACACCCTTCAAATCATTTCCAGCATTTTAAACATGCATCATAGGAGAATTGAAGATAATGCCGCTCAGGAGGTATTGGTTCAAACCAGAAACCGGGTTAAATCAATTGGTTTGATTCACGAACATTTGTACAAACAGGAGTATTTATCCAAAATAGATTTGGAGGACTATGTAAAAGAATTGATCGATATACTGCTGCAAACTCTTCATAAAGGGAAAGAAGTGCACACCATCATGGAAGTGCCCTCTCTGAAAATGGATATTGAAAAAATCATTCCTATCGGGTTAATACTCAACGAGCTTGTAACCAACTGTATCAAGTATGCTTTTCTCGGCAACCAAAATCCGCAAATGAAACTCAATATTGAAAAGCGTAAGAACCAGCTCATTTTGTTGTTAAGTGATAACGGAACCGGCGCCATAGAAGAATCTTCTGGTGAAGGATTTGGGCAAACAATCATTCGAACTCTGCTGGGCGAATCGGGCAGCATGGACACAAAAAAAGATGAAGCCGGCTATCACGTAACAGTAACTATATCTCTCCTGCCTCAATTTTAGGGTATCAAAGTGTTGTTCACGAATATTAGAACCATGTTCATGCCCTGAACCTGGTCGTTTGCAAAAATCAGGCTTTTCAAGCCTCCTTCTTCTCTAAAACAAACATATAATACGCCTATCAATCTTACTGTTTAAAGAAGGTTTACCAAGAAGTAAAGCAATTATTGATAATCTATTAGGAATACCTGCCAAAAATATTGCAAGGTTCGTTTTATAACGCTCTTAGTATATCAACATAATTGGCAACCGAAAAGGGTTTGGGTTTTCGGGGTACAATCTTTTTGGGACTTTCTAAATTTCCAATTCATCCTGATTATTTGGGTTATTGATAGACAGGCGTTGGGATCACAATCTGGTTAGACGGATATAAATGTCATCTTAAGACAGCCTTCATTTTCTATAGTGGAGCTCGTGCTTGCTACTTACTAACACTTCTCTTCAAGATGCATTTGGCATTCTTTTTTCAAGTTACATAATACCTATACCATGTCTGCATATAAAACATTTGCTACTATCATTATCACCCAACTTTTACTGCTGTTTGGAACCAACCTAAAAGCACAAAACGCTTTTGTTACTACCTGGAAGACTGATAATCCTGGAAATACCAGTAACACACAGATCTTTATTAACACCAATGGCCAGTTTTATAATTACGATATCTACTGGGAGGAAGTTGGTAATAGCAGTAATAAAGATTCACTTTCATCACTTACAGGAGATGTGACCATAACGTTTCCCTCAGCTGGTACATATAGCGTAGAAATAACGGGTGCCTTTCCGAACATCGATTATTTTTCCAATACAAATCCTGAGAAACTCATAACCATTGAACAATGGGGTGATTATTCATGGAGCTCATTAGAATATGCGTTCAGGGATGCCAAAAACCTAACCATTAATGCTACTGATGCCCCTGATTTATCTGGGGTTCAGTCACTAGCGTCAATGTTTTATGGGGCTGAATCTATGAATGCTGATATTAGTAATTGGGATGTATCAACTATTACCAATATGTCGCAAATGTTCTATGGAGCCAAATCCTTTAACCAGGATATTTCTGGGTGGGATGTCTCTTCCGTAACCAACATGAGATATATGTTTACAGATGCAATTGCTTTTAATCAAGATATAAGTAGCTGGGATGTCTCTTCAGTCACCTTTATGAGCTATATGTTTCAGAATGCAGATTCATTTAATCAGGATATCAGTTCCTGGGATGTTTCAAGTGTCTCTGACTTCATTGGGATGTTTAAGGATAATGATTCATTCAATATGAATTTAAATAGCTGGATTGTTTCATCTGCTAATAGCATGAGTCAAATGTTTGAGAATGCCGGTGCATTTAATGGCAATATTAGTAGTTGGGATGTCAGTAACGTTATAAATATGAGTAAAATGTTTTATGGAGCTCATACTTTCAACCAAGACATAAGTAGCTGGAATGTTTCTTCAGTAAAAAGCATGAGCTATATGTTTAGTAATGCCAGTAACTATAATCAAGACATTAGTAGTTGGGATGTATCCTCCGTAGCCAACATGGCAAACATGTTCGCAGATGCCACTATTTTTAATCAAGATATAGGAGCCTGGAATGTCTCTTCGGTTACGGATATGACTAGATTGTTTTATTCTGCTGATACTTTTAATCAAGATATTAGCAGTTGGGATGTATCTTCTGTAACTAATATGAGTTACACATTTCATGGGGCCGGTGTCTTTAACCAGAACATTGGAGGTTGGGATGTCTCTTCGGTTACGGATATGACTGCAATGTTTTATTTTGCAGATGCCTTTAATCAAGATATTAGCAGCTGGAATGTGTCAGAGGTAACAAGCATGGCTTTGATGTTCAGGGGGGCCGATGTTTTTGATCAAAATTTAGGAAATTGGGATGTCTCTTCTGTAAATGATATGTATTTGATGCTTGAAAACATGGGTATGTCTCAGGCAAATTATGATTCAACATTAATAGGTTGGAATAGCTTACCCTCTCTTCAAAGTAATGTCTCCCTTGGATCAGCTTCCGGTGGTACCGGAAGCTCCGGTGTTTGGTACTGTGAAAGTGAATCCGCAAGGCAGTCTTTAATTGACAACTACAACTGGACCATTTCCGGAGATAAAAAGGTTTGTCCTGAACCTTTCATCACAACATGGGAGATTCCTGCTTCTAATCTTTATCTGGAAATGGAAACTGATGAAAACTTCGATTATGAATTTACCATCGACTGGGGGGATGGCACGGTAGAAAAGTATCAAACTGTTTCCGGTGTGAACCCTATTATTAGCAACACTTATTCTTCAGCTGGTACATATACTGTGAAAATTTCAGGGATCTTTCCTAAACATGTACTACTCAATTCCCAATCGGCTCAGCTCAAGTCAATTGAGCAATGGGGTGGGGTTCCCTGGGAGAGTTTCGAAAAAGCATTCCAAGGAGCTGAAAACATGGTTTATAATGCTACGGATGCTCCTAACTTAACATTGGTTACAAGTCTTGATAATATGTTTAGAGGGGCAACACTTTTTGACGGTGATTTAAGCAACTGGAATGTGTCAACCATCACAAATATGTCTGGGATGTTCCATAGTGCAGAATCTTTTAACGGAGATATTACAACTTGGAATATGAGTAATTTAGAATTCGCTAGCTCTATGTTTTCTGGTGCTTCCTCTTTCAACCAAGACATAAGTAGCTGGAATGTTTCTTCAGTAAAAAGCATGAGTGGAATGTTCGCCGGAGCTTCATTATTTAACCAGGATATCGGTTCTTGGGATGTTTCAAATGTTACCAACATGTCTTCAATGTTTCAGAATGCTGACTCATTCAACCAGGATATCAGTAGTTGGGATGTATCTTCCGTTACAAAGTTCTGGTACATGTTCGCTAATAATGATGCTTTTAACCAGAACATAGGAAGCTGGAATGTAGCCAGTGCGGAGGATATGGACCATATGTTCTACAGCACCTCAGCTTTCAATCAGGATATTAGTTCCTGGAATATTTCTTCCGTCACGGATATGAGTTATATGTTTCAGAAAGCTCAGGTTTTTAATCAAGACATCAGCAGCTGGGATGTATCGTCAGTAACTAATATGAAAGGCATGTTCCGGGAATCCGAGGCTTTTAATCAGGATATCAGTAGCTGGAATGTATCAGTTGTGACAAATATGTCTGAGATGTTTTGGGGCACGGTCGCTTTTAACCAGGATATCAGCAGCTGGAACGTTTCCTCTGTAACCAATATGGATTACATGTTTGCTTACAATGACATATTCAATCAAAGCCTGAATGGTTGGAATATTGGCCCTGCAAGTATGGTGGGGATGTTTAGAGATAATACAGCCTTTAACAGTCCCATCGATCAATGGGATATGAGTAATGTCACCGATATAAAATGGATGTTTCTAAATGCGACTGCATTTAATCAGGATATACCAAACTGGACACTTAATACCATTACCACTCTAAATTCTATGTTTAACGGAGCAACGAGTTTCAACGGCGATATCAGTAACTGGTCGTTTCCGAATGTAACCTCCATGAATTCACTATTTAAAGGAGCTGATCTGTTCAATGTAGACATCAGCGCATGGGATGTTTCCGGAGTAACAAATATGTTTGAGATGTTCTTTGGCGCAGGGGCTTTCAATCAGAATATCGGTAGCTGGGATGTTTCTTCAGTCGAAAATTTTAACACCATGTTTGCCGGCGCCGCTTCATTTAATCAAGACCTAAGCAGTTGGAATGTAAGTTCTGCTCAAACCATGGCTAACATGTTTGATCAGGCGGAATCTTTCAACCAGAATTTGGGAAGCTGGGATGTTTCGAATGTAACGGTATTCGGATATTTCATTTCTGAATCCAACATTTCAACAGCAAATTATGATTCTTTGCTCATTGGTTGGTCCGCATTAGACTTACAGGATAATATAGATTTCAGGGCAACCGGGATTCAACATACATTGGCCGGATATGACGAAAAAGTTGATATCATCAATAATGACGACTGGGATTTTTATGATGGAAGACTGATCAGTTATGAACCTCAGCTATCCAATAAAATAGACACCATAACAGTCGATGAAGACTCTCCTCAATTTGTAGCTGTTCAACTGGATACAATCTTTTCCGATTATAATGTTGATCAGGTTGTTCCTTCAGATGCTTCGTTTACTCCTGATGAATTAACTTACACGGCAGGAACGGTTGAAGATACTCTAAGCACCAGTATTCAGACGAATTCAAATGATGAGACTGAGCTAAAAATAACTGTTTTCACTAATTACTTTGGAAACTTTCTTATTCCTGTTACAGCTACAGATACTTCAGGAGCATCTGTTACAGATACTCTTTTCCTTAAGGTGAATAATATTAATGATGATATCATACTCCTTGGTGATATAAATCCTGAACATGTGATTGAAGATTCGGCATTTTCTTTCCCTCTGGATACCACCAATTTTTACGACCCGGATGGAGAACCGTTTACATATACAGCAACAGAACAAGGGAAAACGGATTTGCCCGAATGGCTAAATTTTGACCCACAAACAAACACCTTCAGTGGCATAGCCCGGCAAGAGCAGGTAGATATCTATCAGTTTGAAATTGAAGTAACCGCCTCTGACGGTGAATACAGTGCTACAAGTTCATTTAAACTATATGTGAACAACGTCAATGATTCGGTGGAAGTGGTAAGCCCAATTCCTGACACCACAGCCATAGAAGATGATTTATTTACCCTGGGTATCAGCTCGGTATTCTTTGATGAAGATGACAAAAATCTCATCTACGAAGTTCATAAAAAAGGCATCAGTAGCTTACCCCAGTGGCTGTCGTTTGATGATGAAAATTTAACACTTTCCGGGACCCCCGAAAACCTTCACGTTGGTACCGTAACCATTGTTGCTGAAGCCAGCGATGGCCAATATACAGCCACTGATGAATTTATCATTACTGTTATAAACACTAATGATGACGTAACAGCCACATCAGAAACGTTCTATATCACAGCAGAAGAAGACGTTGAGAAAAATGTAGAATTTCCGATATCGCTCTTTTCTGATTCAGATGGTGACTCTCTCTCCTACGAAATGAGTACGAAAGCGGGAGAAAGTTTACCGGAATGGCTTACTTTCGATGCTGATTCACTAACCTTATCCGGAACCCCAAGCCAAAGTGATGTGGCAACCTACGAATTGGTATTAACGGCATCTGATGGCAATGGAAGCTCGGCATCCATCAATGTGATACTTGAAGTTTCATATACTATTGACTTCCCGGTCAGTACATTTCGATTACCTGAAACCGAATCGCTGCAGGAAGACTTTCCTTCTTTCGAGTATGCAGACCTTGATACTCTTTTTACTGATGAAGATATAGCTATAGATGACAGCCTTACCTATGATGTACGCCGTACGGGAATAGCCCTGACAGACACTTTAAAGGGAAGTACACTCTATTTATACCCTACCCCCGACTCAAGCGGTTCAACAACATTGTATCTCACAGCGAGAGATAAAGATGGATACGCTGCAACAGACACCGTTGAAATTATTGTCGAAGCGGTAAATGATCTTCCTATACCAAACTTTGGAGTCTCAGATAAAGAACTTTCAGCCAGTGGTTTACAGGTGCAATTTTCTGACTCTTCATCCGACCATAAAGATCCATTTGGAGGCATAAGTGAGTGGTACTGGGATTTTGGTAATGATTCCGTTTCAACAGAAAGGGAACCCTCCTTATTATTTACTGAAGAAGGAACGTATAATGTACTTCTTAAAGTCACAGACAATGAAGGCGGAACAGATTCATTAATTAAACAGATCGAAATTGAATTTATAGCTTCTGAAACAATTTCTGTGGATAAAGGGGCCGTAGGATACATTTTGGAATCATTAGGTATATACCTCTATATAATTAATGATAATTCCGGAAGTGTATTTGATTTAACATTTAGCAAAAAGTTTATAGATGAAGATCAGCAACTTCCGGATAGCATATCCACGTTGATGGGGGATTTTTATTGGTCAGCAGAGGTGCAATCCGCATCCGATGATCCTCTTAACTTTGAATATAGTATAACATTCGACCTGGAAGGATTTGAGTTAGATACCGTGAATTATTCGGATCTAACCGTGCTTAAAAGAGCAAATGAAGATTCATCATGGATAAGCATTGAAGATCTGGGGGCAAATATTCGCATTGATTCCGTAGAAAACACATTCTTAGTTACGGGTTTAACATCGTTTTCAGATTTTGTATTTGCAGTTAAAGAAAAATACATAGGCACTGCCAATGAGTTACTTGCCGGTATTCCAAAAGAATTTGAACTCAGTCAAAACTACCCCAACCCCTTCAATCCAACAACAACCATTCGTTTTGGCTTAAAAGAAGCTGTAGATGTTCGTTTGGAAGTATTCAACCTGCTTGGGCAAAAGGTAGCTACTTTAGCAAATGAAAAAATGAAAGCCGGCTACCATAAGGTAAATTTCGATGCCTCTCACCTTTCAAGTGGTATGTATATCTATAGAATTGTTACCGGAGACTATGTTCAAACCCGGAAAATGATTCTTGTGAAATGATAGGCTTTATTTATAGGTTGATTTAGTAATAGTTTAACTAACTCCAAATCTTATGAAATCAGCCCTAGTTTTTATTTTCACTCTATTTATATCAGCTTCTGCTTTGGCACAGGATTATGCCATCCAGCAGCTCGAGGATTCTCCCCGCCATCACGAATGGGTGACGATAGAATCAAATGACCGAACGCTTCACAATTTTGTAGTGTACCCGGAGACTTCTGAGCCTGCTCCTGTGGTTATTGTAATTCATGAAAACCGGGGCTTAAATGACTGGGCTCGCAGTTTCGCAGACCAGCTAGCCGGAAAAGGGTTTATTGCCGTAGCTCCCGATCTTATCTCGAATACGGTTGATGGCATTAAGAAAACCAGTGACTTTGAAACTTCTGATGCCGCTCGTCAGGCTATTTATGGGTTAGAAGCTGACTTCGTTACCAAAGATTTAATGAACGTTCTAGAATACGCCAAAACCATCAAGGCGGGAGATGGAACCTTTGCTGTTGCCGGATTTTGCTGGGGAGGCTCTCAGTCATTTCGTTTCGCTACCAATGCCGGTGATGCTATTGATGCGGCTTTCGTTTTCTATGGAACAGGCCCCGGAGATCAGGAAGCTTACAGCAGCGTTGAAGTTCCGGTTTATGGGTTCTACGGTGGAGACGATCAGCGCGTGAATTCCACCATTGAGTCATCAGAAGAAGCGATGAATTCATTCAACAAAACCTACCAATACGAAATTTACGAGGGCGCCGGCCACGCTTTCATGCGCCGGGGAGATGACCCTGAGGCACCCTCTGACGATCCTAACGTTATGGCACGAAATAAATCGTGGGATCGGTTAGTTTCTATATTGAATGAACTTTAAAACATCAGTTAGAAGCAATACAGGCTGAGTCTTTTTTCGTATTCATTAAAAAAGCGAAATCATTACATTCAGCCTGAATCTAATTTTAATAAACTCTCCCGTTTTGAAAAGCTACGCTATTTTAATTCTGGCTACATCTCTATTTATGGGATGTTCCTTTTCCAAAAAGAAATCAAACGACACGGAAACACCACAAAATTCAGAATCGGTATCTGAGTCTAGCTCTGCTGTGCAGGATTCTGTGTTGGTAACTCAGCCTTATTCCTTAGAAGCTGACACTTCTGAACTAACTTCCTTCTCCGGTCAGTTCAACTATACCGGTAATGAACCCTTTACTGAGGCTGCCTTGTTTGTATCCAATGGAGGCCCCACCTACAGGCTTACTGGTGATGAAACCTTTATGAAGGAAACCTTTGATAGCCTGTCGGGCAAAACCGTTACGGTTTATGGCAAAATGGTAGAATCTGAGACTTCTACTCTTTTGGAAGTCCACTATTATGAATTAATTGAAAATTAAGACCTATGAAGAAATTATTATTACTTCCACTGTTTGTACTAATCTTTTCCACTTCGGGACTTTTGGCTCAGGATGTACAGCTTCCTGAATCCCAGAAAGAGGGAGTCAAAAAAAGCTATCCCATCCACGTAAGTGATAAGCTAAATAATAGTGAGCTTATGCAAAGGTTGAGAGCCAATCCGAGTACTTCTTCAAGCAGAAGTAAATCAATGCTTGTTATTGATGATGAAGGAGACGAAAGGTTTTTCTTCGTGTATGATTTCAACACTGAAAATTTCACACCAGTCGAATTCAGACTCGTCAGAAAGGGTGCCCTTACTCAAATTTGGTTTGAAATTGATGAAATTGATAATGGGCATTTAAACACGGCTGTAGCCGATAGCATGTTCAAGTATCTGGAGGAAAAATCGAATCAGTTTTCCTTCAACCCAAACAAAGGAATTATTGAACTGAGTAACGAATACCTGGGAGATCCTCCCAATTATGACGGAGATGGCGTCGTTGATTTTCTGATTACAGATATTAAAGATGGCTGGAGTCCTGAAACAGGTGGCGGCTATACTGGTGGATTTTTCTATGGCGTGGATCAAAACACGGATCCCGGTGCCGGAGGAAGTTTCCGGTCGAATGAGCGGGATGTTTTGTATATCGATTCTTATCCAGGAATTTCGAATGGGGAAGAAATCAACCCCCTACGCCCTTTAGCAACTCTTTCTCATGAGTACCAGCACCTGATTCATTATAACTACAATAGTGGAGCACAAAGCGAAATAACCTTCATTAACGAAGCGCAGTCTAACTTTGCTTCTTTACTAAGTGGGTATTTTCCGCACTCAAGCTATGGAGGCTATTTAGCGGATACTAATATCCCCCTTTTTCAGTGGAGTTCCGGCAATGACGTTTTGGTCGACTATGGTCGTGCCGCTTCTTTTGCCAGCTATATGTGGGATCAGCTTGGTTTTGAAAATTCCGGATCGCTGACTCAAAATCCGCTAAGTGGAAGAGCCGGTATTACCTCTACATTCACCGGCCTTGACGCACCCTTTACTTTTGAAGAATTCTTGGTGAACTGGAGTATTGCCAATCTTATTAACGACAAGAATATCAGTAGCCTCTATGGATACGATCATCCCTTTTTGACTAATTTAGAGGCCTCGGTAAGATTCAATGAGCCCAATATTGATGAGCAAACTATTAAAGTTGAAAATGGAGCGAGTCAATACATTGGGTTTCAGCAGGTTAAGAATCTCGAAATCTCTATCTCATCCGCAAACACTGGCGTTAGTGAAATCAGGATTGTTACGAATTTAGCCGGCGATGTGGAAGTGAACACACTGAGCAGCGGCTCCACATTCACAACACCAGCAGAGCAATCATACGATCAGGTCTATATCGTTTTGGTAAACACCTCCACTACAGAAAACGAGCCTTTAGAGTTTACCGTCTCTGCTAATGGAGAACAGTCTTACAACCTGACTACCGTCAGCACCTTTGAGGAAAATATTAAGTTTTACTGGCCGGTACCGTACGAGAATGATTCAGGTGTTGGAAGGTTAGGGTTCAGTAATCAATACACCATCGATTCTGATGCTTTGATCCACTCTCTGGAACTTTATATAACTTCCGGCCAAGGCGCCGATGGTGAACAAATTGGAGTGAAAGGAAATGGAACCCTTCGCCTTGCAGCGTACACCGATCAAAATGGGGAACCTGGAGAAGTCATTGCTGCCGATTCTATCGACTTTTCACAAATAGGTTCCGGATGGCAGACGTTTAATGTCACAGATTGGGACGTGGTACTCGAACAAGGCACTAACATTCATATTGTGTATGAAATTATTGTTCCCACTTTAGACCGGGATGTGAACTCTATCCCACTTCGTTTGGATGATGGAACCGGTGTACAAAATGTAACCCATGTTGTAACCGGACCGGATGAATTTGCAGATATGTTTAACGATACCGATACCAATGGCCAACATGGAGTATGGAACCGGCTTATTCTTGCTGATGCGGTTATCACTGACACAGAAGAACTAGGATTTACTCAACCTGAAAGCTTTCAGCTTAGCCAAAACTACCCGAATCCATTTAACCCAACTACGAATATTGACTTCGCACTTCCACAAGCTATGGATGTCGAAATCCAGGTATATAATGCGCTTGGACAAGAGGTAGCAACTTTGGTCAATTCCTCCATGCCGGCCGGAAGTCATTCTGTAACCTGGAATGCTCAGGACATGGCATCCGGACTCTATATTTATAGATTAGTAGCCGGAGACTTCACTCAAACCAAAAAGATGGTGTTGATGAAATAAATATTTATTTACCTCTTTATTCTTTTCAAAAGCTCGGCCAAATAACCGAGCTTTTTTTGTTATCTGATTTATGTAATAAAGCAGAATTCTATTTAACTTTGATTCGATAATGAATGCCCGAGTGGCGGAATTGGTAGACGCGTGCGCTTCAGGTGCGTATGTCTTCGGACGTGGAGGTTCAAGTCCTCTCTCGGGTACTTAATTTAATGTAAGTATAGTAAAAACAAGAGCTGAAAAATCTTGTTACCAACTGTGTTACCACAAATAAGGTGCTTTTCAGCTTTTTGAGTGGTTAAGGCAAAAAATAATATGTTTTGTTGAACTGCCACTTTTACCACTTACACCACTTTTTGATATGAAATTGATCAGGTGGTTTATATCACCTGTCAATAATGCCTATATTGATGGTGTGGTGCTATCAAACAATAGGTAGTTTATTTCGAGAGCCAGTTTCCTTTGTGGTGAAGGAACTGGCTCCTTTTTTTTGATCATAACCCTCTTTTCTCAAAAATAGCCCTAAAGCCTCAGAAACGGCTTTCATATTTCAATTGTGAGGCTTTCTCTCTTCCTGGTTAATGGTATGGCATTCATAAAAAAACCCCTCAGCTACTAACTGAGAGGCTTAACCGGATGAAATAAAATGATCAAAGATTGGATAATAAGTTATCAGTGCTTTTGGCTAGCTTCCTAATTCGCTTCCTGAATGCTATGGATTCTTTTGTATAGAGGCCATGCTTAAAAGCGTTCTGGTTTCCTTTAGGCGCTCCAACACCCTCAGCACCCCCATGCAATCTACAACGTCCGTTTCTCTTTGTGCCTGGTCGCTTACAGGGAGTACCGGATCTAGTCTTAGCTCCACATTTTGGGAGTTTATCAAAAGGGTTTCCCGATTCATGGGGTTGTTCTTCCATTTATAACTAATCCCCCTCCCCCTTACCGTTGAAGGTTCCTATAGCAGCTTTACCACCTTCATGCACGTGAACATGCTTTACAATTACTTCCTGCTTTCCTTTCTTTCTGTGATTAGCTAAAGCATTAACTAATTTAGATGAACTGCCACTAAGTTTATTCACTGCATTGATATAGGTTTTCTGAGCTTCTAAGAATCCTTCTTTTTTATTTGAGTCCACTGAGGCTAATGATTTTAGCATAGCATTGTGAACGCCAATGATCTGCATAGTTAGCATAGCCTCAATTGGATCCTCTGGACTGCAAGCATCCATTTGAGCCATTATCATATTAAATTGACGGTCTGTTTCCCCTTCATTGCTTCCATGCCTGATTAGGCAACTCATCTGTTCTTTGATTATCTCAGAGGATAATTCAATTGAAGCATTCTCAGAAAGCCCGAACATCTTTAATAGCTTACTAAAACCATCCTCTTGATTGATTTTCATGCTACCATCTTCACCTTTAAGAAACTGAAGGGGCTTTTTTTCTTTCTTTGCTACGTTGGACATATTAGTATTGGTTTAAATGAGTTCTCTTAGTTTTTATAGTCTATTTTTCAGTGTTGTTCTGCTCGATACTGGGTATAAGCTTTATAAATCTTTCTATTAAGCGCACTCTTTTCTTTTTTTCCATGTATCATTGAATAGAAGGCATAGCAAAGATTCAACTGGTCACCAAATAACCCATAGGTAAGACCATCTTCATCTCTGGCATCCCTAACATCACTGAAGCCATACAATACGGGTTTTCCATTCTCTCCCTTGTAGAAGTTAAATAAGCCCGGATGAAAGTTTGAATAGCTATTCCGGTGAAGGTACCCGATAACATCACACATGGATTCAAATATTTCCATCTTCTTACGCAAATCTATTTTGTGAAACTTTTCGTGGTAAATACTACCATCCGGAAAGTCCATGACGATATAATTCTCAGTATAATCATAGCAGGTAGGAAGGCCGGGATGTTTAAGGGAGCTTAGAATTGAAATTTCTATTTCAAATTCCTGTCTATTAAAATCCTTGGGCACTTTTAGTAAATAGTCTTTAGAATCCCCATCTTTGCGTACCCTATGATATTCTCCCTCCATGCCTGGAGATGTCGAGATTCCATGTTTCTTTTTTTGCACGCTCCATTTCCCAAAGTTATCCATCATTTAAACCTTTCAAATTAGTCGTCAGTTTTAGTTTTTGTAAGTTATGCTTCGGATTAAATGAGTGGCTTTAGCTGTGATAATCTGTTTTTCAGTCCGTTAGAAACGGTATCTGAAGAAACCTTTTCCTTTATTCGTTCAAAGTCACCTACCATGGTTAAATGGTACAGGGCATCAATTTTTAAGCTTCTCTGCTTCAGTGGCAGGCATTGTTTTGAAAGCTCGGTTCCTTCATTCATAACCTTACCGGAAAAATGATTTTCAAAGTGTTCAAGTAGAAAATCAAATATCTGGTCGTTCTCCCAGCCTTCAGATTTAAGCGCTGTAACATCTACACTGGAACGTTTTGTTAATGTTAATGGAGCATCCTTTTCATAATTCAAAAGAAGCCTGATAATTTCGGCTTTCGTTTCTTGGCCGTGCATACTGGTTAAGGTTACAAAGACAAAGGGGAACCCAAAGCCTGTTACGTAGTCATAATGTCGATATGTAAATAAGTCTGTATTCATTTTTTTAATTTTTGAGTGATTGTTTCTAGTAATTATATCGGTTTTAGATTTTTAAGGAATTTTTCTTACTTCGATTTATAACACTCAATACTTTTGGACTTAATTTTCTCTCAAAGAATAGTTCATTTCAAACATGTGAGTTTGGTTGATGCTGAATTGAAGCAAGGTATAATTTACCACCGACCAGCTTCTCTTCTTTTTTTAACTGTTCTACCAGCCTAAAGAAAGCTATTGATACTGCGTCTTCAGCCTCTCCGGGCTTACCGGAATATGTCGGTAGCTCTTGTTTAAGTAAGGAACCAAATCGATCCGTATAAACCCCATCATATCCACCGCAACCAATGCCACCAACAACTATTTGACCTTTTTCAGGATCGAAGGCATGTCGATTGTCTTCTTTGCTATTGTTTAGCCTCCAAAGCTCTGGCTTTCCCTCCTGGTTAAAACCAATTGTGTTGATATTGTAGAGAACCTCTGGCTCGAAATTGTGTTTATCCTTCATTTGCTTTAGAAATTCATCTACAGTTTCCTTTAAAACTAATCCTGTGATTTTTGCGACCTCTTCTGGATACTTGGCGCCAGCTTCTTCCAACCTTTTCATAATGATAGGCTTGACTGAATGCATATTACCAAGCCAAAGCATTCCAACCTGAGAATTGACTTGGATTATTTTATTGTTGTTTGTGCTAGTGATTTCGTTATTGAAAAAAGCAGCCCCATCTGAGGCAAGCAATATTTTATCTGGAAGGCAGGCGTATGCTATTACTGACATAATTATTCTTAGGTTTCTCTGGTTACAATTTCTAATTCTGCTTTTGAGCCATCAGGAAGCTTGCAATACAAGTTGCCGTTCTTAATGCCCATAAATTCTATCGTATTTGATTTAACTCCCTTTCCCCCGGTGGTCATATCCAAGTAGCTGATGGGAGACTCATAAGCTATCATGCCATTATTTCCCAACAAGGTTTGAGGTTTGTATGTAATGACTTCAACATTGTCGATATAAGTCAATAGGATGTCTGTTGAATCTTGAGAGGCTCCTAAGTCAAATCTTAAATGATGCGTTGAGGCATCTTCTGGAACAACAAAAGTACATGACACTGTATGCCACACACCCCGATCACCAATATCATCACCATCCGGAACGGTTACATTTTGTTGAGTGAGAAGATAGGTATCATTAAAAATATCTATGGTAGCCAAAACAGATTCTATGCTCCCCCACGCTCCTTTATAAAGCTTAAATACAACTTCAGGCACTCTATCAAACGGATCAGAGCTTAACTTTGCCCTAGCCCTTACCGTTACTGTTTTTCCCTGATAGCTACTAAGGTCAAACTCTTGATAGAATCTCTTAAACAGGTAGTAGTCTGCACCTACAGTCCCTCGGTTAATTCTCAAGCTATACGTTCCTGAATGTGACTCACTGCTTCTGTCAAAGCTTCCGGTTCCAGACCCACCAAGCGGATCAACCCAATCATAGGTTCCAGATGTATCTACCTGTGGGTTGCCTGTTTCAAAATCAGCATTTCCAATAATTCCAGACTCAATTGTCTCTACTGTGTCAGGGATTGAGGCTGTAAAATCACCAAACCTGATAGCTTTAAAAGAATCCTTAGTAATCCAAATTTCTTTATCGCCTGAATCAATATTAAGCCCCCCAACATTCAGTTGGTAATGATCAGGAGTAAAAATGATTTGCTTTGAATCAATATGGTTTGTGTGTCTTTTCATATTTCTATTTTTACATCTAATGATTTTAAATTGAACTTAGAGAGCAAAAACCCGGCACCCGGCCAGTGCTTTCACTCAGTAAGTATTGCCTATGCGGTTTCACCAAATAAACGTCTTGAAAGTTTTTGAGTTCTTGGCTCTAATTTTCCGAAATCCTGCTGCAGCTCAAAATAATCTGAGATCTTTTCTTTGTCTTTCGGGAATACTTCTGAAGCCTCTGCCAAAACCTTAAACTTGGGGTTATCAGAAATAACAGAAGCTTTATAAATAGCTCTCTTTGTTTCCTCACTTGGATCTGTTTTCAGCATCCGTATCAAGTCCTCATCGCTGCTATTTGCGAAGGATTGAACAGCCTGATCAAAGGCAATAGGATTGCTTACTTCACTACCGGAATAAACTCGCTTACCAAGTGATTTAATACCGTTGTTAATGATATTGGCTTTCTGTTCCTGAAGCTTTTTATACTCTCGATCTCTTTCTAATTCAAGCTCATTAACTCGCCTGTTCTTAGCGCCCTCTGTTAAGTCTGAACTTTCCTTTACTTCTTTAGTTTGGTTCCGGTAATCTTCACCACTTTTATTAAGTGCTGCGTTCTGTTCTGAAATGCTTTCTCTAATCTGATTGAGTGTTGACATGGTTAGTCCTCTTTTTTTTCCTCTTTAAGTGTTACTTTTATTTCAACTTTAGTGTCTTTACGGCCTTCGTAAAGCCTGGATAGTCTCGCCCGGTCTGGACTGTTAGGGATGATCAAAGGGCTATTAAGAACCCGTCTTAATTCTGTCTCGGTGGTAATCACTTCTTTGCTCATGGTTTTATTTGTTTAGTTATTGTTTCAGTGATTTGATTATTGTAAACGCTACAAAATTGCTTATTCGTGGTAACATTGTTGGTAACAAAATTAAATTTCTATTGTTTTTATTGAATTTATAAAAATTATTGTGCTCGTTGAACGACTCAAACACTCAAATCATCCCATTCTTTTGGATACCCTCTCGAGTCGAAAACCTCTTCAGTCCAGGGGTTCCATCCGTATGGTGAAAAATCTCTCAGATCATATTGAATCAAATAATCTGCAATATCATATCCCGAATGCCTCTCAGATGCTTTTGTTTCCAGTAAAGTGGATACCTTAATTGAGGCCACATCCTTCAACTCTTCAGCCTTTACCTTCCATTGATCATAAACCCCGATATCTGGAAACAATGTGATTGATCTTCCTGCCAAAGGCTTCATTTTATATTCACTGATCCCATGAAGCTGGCCTGAAGCAATCCAATGGAACTGAGGCAGATATTGAGAGGCAATAAGAGCTGTTTTCTCACTTTCTACAATGGCTACTGGTTTGGTATCATCTACAATGTGAAGGCCGTAAAAACATTGAACAAGCTCAAAGGTTTCCAGGTGGCCGGTTCTCTTTAATTTGCTATGTATCCAGTCCTGAGTATAGCCTGTTTTCAATCTGTGGCCATCTTCAGAATATGCCATCATTTTGCCTGATCGCACCTTTCCAGCTTCATCAATCTGCCAGAATATTGCCCAGCCATCTTTGGAAGTACCTACTTTATAAAGCTCAGCAACTGAAGAGGCGATTTCCCAACTCCAGCCTGGAAGAGAGGCCATCCAAGATAAAAGTGTGTTGGCTTCATAATTGCCCTGAGAATGCTTCAAATACTTATCTGGCAATGTACTGGCTTTAGGTGCTTTGGTTGGCTCAGATCTACTGTAAAGCATGTTAGTAAGCTCAATTCCATCTGCTTGGCGTGGTGGTTTGTGATAGCCACAACTTTGCTCTCTGTCGCACCTTCCAACATCATCTGGAAGATAGCTTCCATTATCTTGGTCAACGTATCTCACAAATCTTTTGCACTCACATGCTGGACATCGGAACTTCTTTGAGCTTGGATCTAATTGATATCTGTATTCTTTAGTGAGCATGGCCATTCACCTGGTGTTTTTTGATATGAATAACCTTTCCAACATTCTTGGTACTAGTGAAAAGCCCTAAGGTATCGCAGCGCTTAAGCATGTTCTTTTTGGAGAGTGGTTTCAATCCTTCACTAAAGCACCATTCACGGTAAGACTGATAGACTGGTTTAGCCTGTGTCCAGCTTTCCGGATCTGCTTTATAGCCTAAATCATCCATAAATAAAGCCACTGAGTCAGATTCTTTTCTGAAGTCCTTTAAAACTTGATCTGAAGCCTCACAATGTGAAAAGCCTTCCTGTTCAATCAGTCTATTCAGGCCAGCCAGCACCCAATTAAATACACCCGGCAGCTCATTGGATATGATTTTCTCAGCCAGCTTGGGATCTCTTCTCTCAGGCTCAATGTATTGATCAAAGGGAATGATTAGGAAGCGCTCAAAGAAAGCGTCTGTATGCTCAACATCAGCAGGAAGTTTATTTGTGTTAAAGGCAAATTTACATACGTTCCTCAGTATAAATGGCTCTTTGTATGGAAGTCTTGCCTCAATCGGTTCACCTGAAGCAAGCTGTTTAAAGGTATTACTTTGAAGCTTATCACCTACATCTGAAGCCCAATTAATCAACTTATTTACTAATTTGGCTCGGGTATAATTTGTATCGTCAGTTAGGTTCTGAAGGCCATAGAAACTGATATTATTCTCTCCCAGCATAGCCTTTATGATGTCAAACATCACGCTTTTTCCGTTCCTACCAGATCCATAAAGAAAGAGAACTTTTTCAAGTTTCAGATTTCTTAGAAAAATATACCCCATAAACTCAGCCAATACAGTTTGGCTCTCCTGATCTGGTAACACTTCAGAAAGGTATCTCTCAAAAAGTGGTGCTGAAGCCTCCGGGGTGTATTTAAAAGGAAGCTGGTAAGTCATAAAATCATCTGGATCAAACTCCCTCAGATTCTGTCCTTTAGGGGTTATCTCAAAGGTTCCGTTTTGAAGGTTAACTAATGCAGTGTTTCCATCAATTTCAGGCTCCGGAAGGTGCGCTGAAGATTCAAACTGTTTGAACAGCTTATCCTTAAACTCGTAATACCTGGAGTCGAATTTCGGAACTCCCATCTTCTCGGCTACATTTCCTAAGAATGCTGCCAACTCTTCTTTATTAAGTACATGCCAATATTCGCCGTTATAGACGTAATAATCTGCTAATCTTTGGCATAGATCCCATTCATTAGCCCTTGCAACCTCTAAAAGCTTTTCTATGGTTATAATCAGATAATGCTTCTGATAAAGCTTAAATGAGTCCAGCTTTTTTTGAATCTCACTTAATTCATCAGGATCATGAATATCTTTTTGCTTGGCTCTGAGTTTTTCAACTTTAGGATATGCTTCTTTATCAAAGTCTATTTCTTCAACTTGTGCCAATAAGTTTTTAAGTACAAAAGAAGCATCTTTCTGAACCGGCTTTGGGCTAGCCAGTCTTTGGGCTTCATCAATTATTTCATCTGGTGATATCATTATTTGAGTAGTTTATTTCGATTGTTATTTAAGAGGGCTTTATGTGGTGATCCTCTAAAAATTCCATGATTCCCTTACGTGGGTAAAGAATTTTTCTACCATGTTTTGAATATGGGATTTGGTTAGAATCCCGCATGTGCTGAATGGTTCTTGAACTCCACCCGGTAAGGTCGATCAACTCTTCTTTTGTTAGCCAGGGCTTTGCTGTGGCTTCCTTCACCAACTCAGGAAGAGATTCATTTACTTTCTTGTCAAAGAGCTTACTAAACACCTTCTCTAAGGCGCTTTCGGTTGTTACAATTACTGTATTATCTGTGTTAATATTATCTTCCATTTCTTGATGCGATATATTTAAAGTGGCAGCCTGTATAAGGCATATTTATATGGCAAAGTGTTAAGCACTTATGCTGCGTGCTCTTGCCTGCTGCGTGCCCACTCATCAAGATCTGATTCAAAATATCCAACTGTTCTTGGTCCCAAATCTATCTTATTAGGAAAATCTGGATCTTTCATTCTCCTGTAAAAAGAGGCTAAAGATATATTCAGCTTATCTGCTGCTTCTTGAGGTCTTAAAATTCTATCATTTTGAGTACGGCTTTCTTCGTTCATATCTAGTTCTTTTGTTCTGATTAATGACATCAATAGAAAGCTATGGATAGACATTGAGAAACTTGGCTTAAAATATTAAAGCCGACCTCCTTACCCTTTAGAACATACTATACTCTTTAAAAAGTGGTGAAAGTGGTAAAAGTGGTGGTATGAGAAAACATTTATTTTTTGATAAAAAGAAACCCCGGCTATTGTACCGGGGATTTAGATTAAGCTTCTAACTTTCTCAGTTTTTTGATTTCGAATGTGTAATCCTGAATGCGTTCAAATGAATCATTGTGAAGAAACTCCATTAACTCTTCCTTTTTGGCCTCAAGGCTTTCAATGGTTCTTTTGTGATCTGGCTCCATCGGGGTGTAAGTCTTCATGAGGTCAATAGATTCACCCATTGTGTAGAGCAAATTATGCACATAACAGATTGCTCCAGCGCTCATGCTGCGGATGCAGTCTTCTATATTTAACCCTCTTTCATCAAGTATGGAATCAAATACCACTATTTTAACGACTTCCATTTTATTCCAAACTGAAGTGCTAAATACTGTTTTGTCTTCCAGTATTGGGGGGATGATTTCTTCCAGGAAATTATCGAATTCAGTTTCACTCATTTCATTAGAAAGTGATTTTAAGCCCTCTACAAATGAATTAAGGTCTTCTTTTACTTGCTGTAACTTTTTTGGTGCTTTTTCTTTAGTTTCCATTGTTAATCTACTTTTTTAGGTTAATGATGAAGCCTCAGGATATGTTTTGCGACTGGCCTGGGGCTTCTGTTTTTGTTAGTATTATTATCTTGATTGAACAAGTTCTTTCAATTCTTTGTCAGCATCATATTCACTGAGTGAATCCAGATATTGCTCTGTAGTGGCTCTCTTACTGTGAGCTAATGCCTTACCTATAAAATCAAGGCTCAATCCTTTAGCCTTTGCCCAGCGTGCGAATGAATGCCGGGATATGTGAAAACTGATATTTGTATCTATTCCAGCCATCTTTTGAAGATCCTTTAGCTTTCTGTTTACAATTACATTCTGAGAGTTAGCCTTTTTCTTATAACCGGAAACAGTCATATTCATATCAGGAAGTATTGGGAAAATGAAGTCCTTATCTTTATTTGATTCATCTTCGTAATGGCTCAGGATCTGCTTTGCTGGTTCTGTGAGAAGTATATCCTTTGCTCTTCGGGTCTTTCCCATTGTATAGGTCAACCTGCCATCTTTGATATTTTCCCATTTCAAGTGAGCTAAATCTGTAAACCTGATTCCAGCATTCCAGAAAGAAAACATGAAGTAGTTTTTTACATGCCAAAGCTGTGAGCCTTCATCCAATTCAAGCGCCTCAATGTTCTGAATTTGCTCAATAGATAAGGCTTTTTTCTTTGTTGTTACTTCTTTTGTTTGTTCATAAATAGAATGATCGAAAGGATTTTCTTCAATTATACCCTCTCTGTGAGCTTGCTTAAATACGGCCTTTAGCTTCACCATATTGCTGGCTATTGTGTTGGGATGATTGCCCTTTTCAATGGTTCCATCTTCCTGCTTCTTATCTTTAGCCAGCCATGTTTGAAAATCATTCAACATGTAAGGTGTTACTTCATCAAAAGAAACATCTCCAGCATAATCTTTGAACTTATTCGCTGAAGTCCTGGTCTGTTTATAGGGATTAAATTTTCCATCATCCTTTAGCTTCTCTGAATATTGATAAGCATACCCATGTACTTTGATTGAGCTGGCCTCATCAGTTTCATTGAGTTTTTCCACAATCTCTTTTCTGCCAATACCTTCATTCTCATCAATAATCCTGTTTATCTCATTCCAGATTTGAAATATTTTGTTATTCCAGGCATCAGCTGAAGGATGATCTTTGATCCAGTTCCGTTTGGTATAATTACCTTTTTTATTCCAGCTCTTTGCCTCAATGTAAATCTCAGTAGAATAGAGTGAGTAAGATCTGTTTTGAGTGATCCTTAAATAAACAGGATAAAGGCCATCGGCTGTTTTTCTTCTCTTCAGTAGGTAAGGCGTGATAGTGGTTTTCATGTGGTGTGGTGTTATTTGTAGAAAGGTGGTTTATAATTGGCTTCAGCTATTCCATGAAGTTCTATGTATTCAGGATCAATTGAATCCTGCTCTAGTATCCACTGCCAGCGTGCTGAAAATTCTCCAACATTGTCCTGGATAAGCTCAGTTTTAAAACCTTTGCTGTCTATTTCAAGAATAGCGTACTCATCTAAATAAACCTGATTCACTGCTATGTGATCAGATACCTTATTCACTACATCATTTACTTTAAATGCTACATTCTCAAATAGGAAGATCTGGCCTTCATCATTAGCCTTTAACCCCTCCCCCAATATCTTCTCAACTAAAAGTATATCCCTGTCTGTAATGTGATAGTATTTCATATTGGTGGTGTGTGGTGAATATCAAATGTTACCAACTTTGTTACCAACAATATAGGGATAATATTACGTCTTATGAAAGTATTAAATTACATAAATGCCTTATGAGAGGGTTGAGAAGTTATTTAATGGGGCAAAGCTAATCAGGGCTTTTCAATTGTTTGAGTCCTCTCTCGGGTACAAATAGCCCAGTAAAGCATTGTTTTTACTGGGCTATTTTATTATGGTGAAATTTGGGTAAAACTTTCTCAGTCTTTTCCTTTGGTGGAGTCATAGTTCTTGGCTGACCAGTTTCTGGATCTTGGCTAGCTCTGAACCGACCTCGTTCTATTACATACCTAATTCTGTCTACTTGATCATGGGTTATGTCCCTCCCTCCTTTCGGCTGATTCCAATAATCCATAACGTTGTAGCTCACAAAATTTTGTCCAGAACAAGATGTACGATTAGTGCTTTGTGAACCTGATTCATATACTTCCCGATCATATACTTTTGTGTCGCTTGCAAAATCAGTGTCTGAGTCACAAGCAGTGGGTCCAAATACATGAAATAACCCAAAGTAATGACCAACCTCATGAGGAAAAACCCAATTTCCTTCCCAAAGATTATCGAGTTCCAGAGCAATGCCTTCAATGCTGAGAGGGGTTTCATCATCGGTACACTCCAAACCTCCTAGGTTACTATCACAACTAAGCCTTGGGTAAATTCCCCAACTGTATCCATTCTTTGTATCTCCAATCCATACATTGATGTAGAAGTCAGGATCCCAGTAATGATCCCACATCCAGTCTTCAAATAAAATAGAATATTCGGTACCAGGCCTTTGGATCCTATTAATACCAGGCTCCTCAAGTTCTTCCCCTTTCGGGTTGACTGTAGCAAGTTTAAAAGACATCGCAGCAGGAGTAGAATTTGGAGTATAACTCAGAGATTCATTGCTAAATACCTGCCTTAACTTATTCAATTGGTTATCAATAACATCCTGAGAAACATTATATCCATCACCTATTTCTTCACCATCATGAACAATGTGAAAAATGATATTGAATTCTACTTCGGTAAGCTTTTGTTGTCGACGCACTTCTATAAGTAACGTATCTGAACTTATGCCTTCATACTCAGCATGAATTCTATAATATCCAGGTACTTCTGAACTGAATTTTTTTGGAGTACTTACTACTTCGCCATTTGAATACAACGTATAACTGGTTCCTATTTGTGCCTGCTCTCCGTTATCCAATTTACCCGTCACACTAATTTCTATCGGTATGAGATTCCCCGCTACACTTAGTAATTCGGAAGCCTCGATATCAAGGTGACTGATACGGGGCTCCGGATTTTTCTTAGGTCCGCTATCAATCAGATCACACCCTGAGAAAAGACCCAATAATAAAACAGAAATAATTAGCCTTAACATATCTATTGATCTTTAATCTCTTTCATCCACCACTTTAATGTTTCCGGAAAAGATGCAACCCAAACAGCTGAGTCATGACCGCTGGGGAATACATTCAATATTGAAGGTATTCCGTTTTCTTTTAGAGAATTATACAGTGACGCAAGATTAGATCTCATGGGTTGTTGCTCAAGCAGACCAACACTGAGGTAGTGCATGGCAGCATTTTCCCATCCTTTAACAGGTTCCTTTTTTACGGTCTCAGGCCCCAAAGAATTAGCTATTATTAGGCCAAATTTATCCGGCATTTCACGCCCAATAAGAAGTGCGAAATTTGCACCGCTTGAAACCCCATGTATCGCTCTCAACGTCCTGTCTTTAGATGCATTATATTCTGCTTCTATTATTGCCGGGACCTCATGAGTAAAATAATACTTATGAGCCAGATGATGATTAACAACTAAAAGGCTGTCTGCACCCGGATACTCACCAACCCCTTCATGATATTCGACCGTTCTGTAATCATTGGTTGGGTTATAGGGTTTATTACTATTAACCAGCCCTCGTCGCCCCCATATTCCTACTAATATAACGGGAGGCAGCTCTCCAGACTTAATCAGTGGATCTATAATTTGTGCATATTTCCCAACTCCTTGTCCATCTGCAAAATATACTACCGGATATGTTCCATTTTCAGGTGCTTTACTCGGTTTATAAATGGAAATTTTTCGCCATTCCTTCAGCGTATCACTCCATATAGAATCGATTTTAATGATACCGTTTAGATCTTCAGTAATTTCCTGTTTAGCCTCGGCATTTTTGCCCCGCCATATACGAATGGTTTCATCATCCGTGACAAATGAAGCGCCCTTTTGATAGGAAATACTTGTGGAAATCAGGGCTGTATCCAAGCCGGGTATGTTAAGAGAAATAGCCCAGATATCTGTGTTTTCAAATCTTGAAAGCGGTAGCTGTATTCCACCCATTAGCTGTAGACTTTGTATAGATTCATCATCAAGACGGTAGGCTGCCGACCACGTGTTTCCATTACTCCATATCGAATAATTACTTGAGTCAAGGTAAGCTCGAGCCTCATCTAATGAGGGATTCTGCGTGATTCGGCAGGCTGTTTTATCGCTATCAATTGATTCTGAACAATCGGGGAATGATCGCCAGGAAGGTATCTTTTCTAAAATAAGATCCTGTGAGTGGGCGATATCCGAGAATAACAGAGCTACTAATATTCCAAGTAAGCATATATTCTGAACTAGTCTTTTACTAATCATCTGAACATTGACCTAAATTTAATTCTGAAATATCTGATCTGATATTTGTTGAACTATATCGAGTGTAGAAGGTGACTTAAAAGGCTTATTCATCATTTTTAGCTGGGTAATCACATATTCAGGATTTTCCAAAAAATGGCTGGTTCCTGGTAGTACGTTGAGGTTTGCATTCGGAAGTAGCTTAAATAACTCAAGCGTATGCTCGATTTTGACAGCGTCACGGTCTCCTACCATAAGCGTTACCGGCATAGAAACCTCTGTGATTTTGGAATCAGGAATTGCTTTTTGCTCCGCCATCAGCTTTACTTGTAGCCGCATATCAGGAATGGGGATTTCTTCATATCGATTTACCATCCCCACGATTTCAGGTAACATCGCCGTGGTGTCCAGTCGTGTATTTGCACCGGATATTAACATGCGGTCAATTTTTTGAGGGATGGTATAGCCTAACATCAAGCCAACTATTCCTCCATCACTATGCCCCCATATTCTGATCTTTTCATAGCCAAGTTCATTAATTAAGGCTGTTAACTCTTTGGTAATGAATTCATAGCTCAATAGGTTTTCATTGCAAGAGCTTTGGCCGTGGCAAGGGCTGTCAACCGCTATCACTTCGTATTCTGATACCAGCTCGGGGAGTAAACGATACACACTTTTTGTGGAACCTCCGTTGCCATGGAGAACTAACAAAGGATTGCCTGATCCAAATTTTTCATAGTGTAAGGTGGAATGCTGAGTTTTAAATTCAAAACTTTGTCCTTTTACTCCATTGCTTAAAACTACATCTTGAGCTAATACCTGGGTCCCCAAAAAAAGAGAAATCAATACTAAAAGAATACGCTTCATAATACTTGCACGTCTTAAATGATTTATTGAAATCATATTCTAAGCAAATGAAAGACGCATTAATTGTAAATATCCGACAATCTCGGATAGATCAAGGAAAACTCTTTCCAAATGCCTGATCATTTTTTGTTATAAGTCGCTTTTGCAAACTGGGTATAAATTCCTTGTTGCTGAATAAAATCGGTTACTATCATACTGCCATCGTTCTGTAAAGCGTAAACCGTTCGGCCTTGCTCGGTATCAGATCTGCCCCAATCTACGCTTAACGTATTGCCTTCAACCTGACCTTTGAGGGGAAAACTTATCCCTCTTACATCAAACCAGGTACCGGTCCATCCCTTTTCTCCCGGACGATACATTGCGATAGCATTAAATGTGACAGGACTGCTATTCTCAGGGGTTCTGCTATTTTGGAATGTAAGCTTTAAGAATTGCCCACCCAGCTCCTTTTCCCAACGCATATCGAAGGTAGCTTCGGAGCCCATTAAATTGCCCGTACCCTGCCAGCTGCCTATAAAGTGTTGCGATAGGTTTTTCTGAGCAGTGACATCATGGTTCATATACACTGTGGATATCAATATGATCAAGGTTACAATTATTTTTCTCATCACTAATCCAATTCAGTCTAGTATTTATGTTTGTACTATTTTTATACCGTTAACACCATGATAACTTTTTAAAGTTTGATCCGTATTTCTCCGGTGATATGAGTTTATCTAAATAATTAGGCGTTTAATTGTAAATATCCGACACTTTGATTCCGATAGAGAAAATACCTCAAGACCATTCGGTTGCATTACATATTGACAGATACCAGTTTTATGATTTTAGTAAACCGGCCTACCTGAAAACAGTGCCTAATGGTAAATTTGATGTTTACTTTATTTTAGAGGGTAGCTTTTCGGTACTTGATCAATGTGATGGCACTTTTAAAAAAGCTCCCAATACAGGGCTATTCTTTGCCAGTAATGATTCTTCTCTACTTCGTATTGATGCGGGAATGAAGTGCATAAATATTAAAATGAAGATCTCAGTGTTGGGTCACCCTGAGTTTAAACTTCCCAAAACCAACAAACTTCTGATCCCCTTTTCTTTCCCTTTCAGTCCTGAAGTCCAGGATGAAATCAGAAAACACTTAGCCAATCGACAGGAAGGATTTGAAACAGAATGGTTAGACGCTCTATTTAAAAGAATACTATCTCCTATCCCCAAAGAAGGGAAAATTTTAAAAGTACTGGAGGAATTCACAGACCTTAACAATGAAGATATAGGGTCAATTTCACAGTCCCTTTTTATGACAACCAAAAGCCTCTATCGATTTGTAAAGAAACATTTTTCACTTTCTCCAAAACAGCTCAAAGATGTAATCAGGTTTGATTTGACAACTTCACACCTGAAGAAGAATCCCTCCACCAATCTGGTCGAAGCTTTATCATTTGGCTATTATGATCAGTCCCACTTTGTGAAAGAATGCCGAAAAATAACCGGTATGCCTCCTAAAGAATTCTTTTCTGATATGCCTTTTACCACCAATGATTTGATATTAGAACACATCAATAAAGGCTGACAATTTCTGCGAGAACTAAGTCATTCTTTGGCCAAAATTTCCCTTTCACATTCCATAATCTGGTTCTGTCTGTTTTTTACAATTTAAGCTCGGGCAATCCTGATAGTTTATTGAACTCTATCTGGCGAACTTAAACTATTGTAACAGCCAAATAGTGCTTTAATAAATTGAAATGAAGTTCTCACATTTTATGTCTTTTAGAATCCCATCAGCAATATCATCAAAAAAATATTCTCTACTCCTGTTTCTAATCCTTCCTTTTCTACTTCTTGATAGTATTCAAGCTCAAACAGCTGACCAAATCATTCAACAAATGGCTGCTGAAATGGGAGGTATTGAAACCCTTGCACCAATCCAGTTTATCAAATCCACTCATGTTGGGCATAAGCACTGGATCGAACAATCTGAAAATCCAAAAGGGCCTTTTATCACTTCTTATGAAAGAGCTACCGAAGTGAGGGCTCTTCAGGAAGATAAGATTCATCAGGAGTTGTCAGTCACCCAGTTTCAGTTTAAGCAACCTGTTGAAAGTGTTTCCCTGATAGCCGGAAATTCTGGCTACATGAAATTCGGAGAACGCAATTATCCTATGCCTACAAGTTACTCCGGTGAATTTTTAGAGTGGATTCGGTACGATCCGGTTACTGTTGTTCAAAAACTCCTTAAATCAAATTCTCTTCAAAAGAAACCGGATGTAATTATTGATGATATACCTCATTTCGTGATTGATGCTACCTTTGATGAAAGTTTGCACAGGTTGTATATCAGCCAAGACACCTACCTGATCTCAGAAATTGACTTTATAACTACCCTTCCCAATGATCAGTTTTATGCCCTCTGGGGAAGTTTTAAAACGAACGTGAAATTCTCTCTTTATAACTTTTTCGAAAATGGGGTTAGGTACCCTATGCAGTGGGATATTTACCGCAGGGATCTGAAGTGGAAGTCATCAACAATTCTGGATATCGATTTTAAGCCTGAAGTCCCGGACAGCTTATTTATTACTGATCAGCAACTTTTTGATACCGGCTCAATACACGATAAAAAAGCAGATTTTTCTTCTATTCAGGAAATAGCCGATGGTGTGTTTTTGTTACCCGGAGCCTGGTTTGTCAGCTGGATTATACATGAGAACGAGATCGTAGTTATTGAAGCGCCAATCAGTTCTTCATACAGCTCAAGTGTCATTGATTATTTGTCATCTACCTATCCTAATAAAACCATATCTGCTGTTATTAATGCATCAGATGCTCATCCCCATATCGCTGGTCTGAGAACCTATGCTGCAAAAAATATCCCTGTTTACAGTTCTTACCGGAATCAGGAATTGATCGAAGAATTATTCGAGGCGAATTACTCAAAACATCCGGATGTGCTATCGGAAGTCTCTCACCTGCCTACTGTTGCGCCCGTTAAAACCAAGATGAAATTAAATGACCGAATTGAAATCTATCCTGTTGAAGGCGAAGGGGGTGCCCGCATGCTGTTTGTTTATCTAAAGAATGAAAAACTATTATATGCTGCTGATTTGATTCAGAAAATTCCGAATGGCTCTTTTTTTATGCCCCAATATCTTACTGAAGTAAAAGATGTGATTGAACGTAATCAGCTTAACGTTGAAACGGTTTATGCACTCCATACACCACCTATTCCGTGGCAATCTGTTGAAACTTTTTTAATGGACTTCAGTAGCGCTCAATAGCTTGTTGAGCCAAACCAAAATAAAATCTTGACATCCAAGCTATGTTTTGCAGAACGGCCATTTTTCTATTCTCTTTTTTTCTGATCACTGATCTTGCTGCCCAAAATGCACAGCGGCTTCAACCAGAGCATTTTCAGCCTTACACAACATACTTTGAAATTGAAGCTGGAGTAATTAACGGGGCAGATTCTTTAATCCTGGAAGTTTCAGAAAGCCAGTTTCTCTCATTAGGCGAGTTACATAATCGTGTTCAATTAAGTCTATTTACTTCCGCTTTACTGGATACTGCGACCTCTTTTGGATTTAGTTATTTCGCAGTTGAAACAGGACCATATGCGGCCGATAAATTGGAGAACCTGATAGAAGAAGATCCTGACAGGGTTTCAGAATTCTATGATGAATATTCCAAGAATCTATTCAACATTTACCCTATTCCCTTTTTTACAGGAAAAGCTGATCTGAAAATGCTGGAAGTGGCTAACAAAAATGGATATGATTTATGGGGGATTGATCAAGAGTTCTCTTTCGCAATTCCATACTTACTAGATGAACTTGCAGCCCAAGCCGGTGAACTAACACCTGATCAACAAAAACTTTTGAGAAAGCTACATAGGAAGATTAACCGGAAACAATTACGGGCACAGATTTTCAGAAGTTATGCCTTAGCATGTAACCTCAAAAAATCAGAGCTCTTGAACTCCTACCTTGACTCTCTTGAAAAAAATGATGCCCAGATTTTGATGATTATTGATTCCATACAGGAAAGCCTCAACATCTACTGCTTATATGAAGAAGGTAGTTATAATCTTAGCAACCGAACTCGAATAGCATATTTTAAATCCAATTTTGATAATAAGTTTGCTCAAGCGCTAGACGAAGACTCCGAGCCCAAAGTAATCCTTAAGATGGGCAGTTATCATTCGGGAAGAGAGCGAAGCCCACTTAACTATCTTGATATGGGTAATCATATACAGCATCTATCTGACAGCTTAGGAAGTAAGGCGTTATATCTGCGTTTTCTAAATCGTTATATCGATGGCGAAGATATGATGGATAATAAGAATTATTCGCTCTCTGGAAATTTTATGAGTGTTGGAAGTAAAGATCGGTGGGCACTTATTGATGTAAGACCGCTTCGAAAAAAAATTCTTAATAAAGAGCTCACAGGTTCAAAATTTGAGGTTCGGGAGATCATCAATTACGACTATATCGTAATCATGCCTGATGATTCTTCTGTAGAAAAGCACTATTAATTATGTTGATTTCAAAATTGTCGTTTTTTTCCAATTTGCTTTGGGTTCTGACTTTTAATTTGGTTCAAATTATCAACCTAATATAAGTTCATGAAAAACCTAGTCCTGCTTTTATTATTTGTACTAAGTACATCAACCTCAGTAATCAGTCAAAATTTACAAGACCTTAACTGGATCAGTGGTTACTGGACAGGAAATACCCAGGGAGTTGCCATGGAAGAACTCTGGACTCCCGTAGCCGGAAATATGATCTTGGGCGTACACCGCGATGTTGTTGGAGAAAATTCTGGCTTTGAATTCCTGCGTATCACAACAAAAGACGACGGCACCATTGTATACCTTGCATCTCCTTCTGGAAAAGAACCTACTGAGTTCACATTGTCGGAATTGACTTCAGAAAAAGTGGTTTTTGAGAATCTTAGCCACGACTTCCCACAACGTATTATTTACAGCCGTGCCGGAGATAAACTGACAGCCAGAATTGAAGATGAAAGTGGAGAAAAAGGAATGCAGTGGTCTTGGACTAAAATGGAGTTAAAATAGCTATGAGAATAATTAAGATCGTATTACTATTAGGGCTTTTAAATTCATTAAATGTCTGTGCTCAAAAAGCACAAAAACAATATAATCCTGAAGGTTTAACCTACCATAGTATTGGTACAGTTCTGGGCTTTACCATTGCTGCTCATGATATGCCAAACATGGTCGAATTTTATAGAAAGGTTTTTAATGTCGATTTTTCTGAAAAAACCATACAAGGATTTACCCTATTTGAGGGTGAGTGGTTAGGATTGAATTTATTAATCTGTCCCGCTGAATTTGCACAAAATACGGCCCAACAAACACGGCATCAGTTAGATATCGCCGTAACTGATTTTGATCTTATTATAGAAAATGTGCAGCAATTTGGGGGATCATTATTAGGAGAGGTTACCGTTCAGGATGGAATTCGAAGTGTCGGTATTCTCGATCCCGACAAGAACTCCATGATTATTATGGAAGCCCAGAAGTAGGATAGCTTATCTTTTACCAATCTTATCCGTTTTCGTAGAAGAGATGAGTGAAACTGAAATTAGAATCAAAGAAATCCTTTGGAGTAAGTCCGGTATACTTTTTAAAATCCTTAATAAAATGGGCTTGGTCGTAGTATCCGTTATCATACGCAAGCTCAGTAAGTGTATTATATTCTTTGTTGATCATCTTATGTACTGCTGTTTTCAACCTGATGATCTTTGACAGTTGTTTGAGATTTACACCTACAGTATCCGTAAACCTCCGCTCCAGAGTACGTCTGCTTACCGAGCTTTCTATAGGAAGCTCATTGATTTTCTGTCTACCCTGACTTGAAATAATTGTATTCACGGCATCATTGACAATAGAATCTGCAATTGCAGAAGATTCAAACGTAGCCGTCAGGTAATGTTCAATAAGCTTTATTCGCTCCTCACTGGTTGAAGCATCCAGAATTTTGGATCCAAGAGATAATCCTTCAGGCCCTAAAACCTTATCCAATGGTACCGCAGAATCCTGAAATTCTTTAGCTGCCATTTGTGATATGGGTTGTAAGCCCTCCGGTTTGAACCTGACAGCAAACATTCCGGAATCGCCTGAAGGTTCAATCTCAAGCTTCTGAGTCAGTTGCCCAAAAACGAAACATCGCGGTTGCTTGATCTTGCTTCCATCCGGCAGGTATTGGTAATAAAAATCTCCATAATGAAAGATCATTTCCATGCATCCATCGGGAACAATGGTCTGCTTTTCATTAATCTCTTCACTTGTGCCTTCCAGCACCCAATAACATTTCAGGATAGATTTTAAATCATCACTGGGTTCAAACTCTTTATAAATCATTTTCCCCTTATAGCTTTAGTCGGACGCTCAAAATACAGCATTGGTTTGCAACAATACGAATTGTCTGTTTTATACAATTACCTCTGTGGAATTGCTTTTAAGTTCAGGTAAATCGATCTCAAAACTGACTCCAATGTCATTGAAATTTCTACCATATCTACTCTTTCTAATATCCTTGTTACCTGAAATGGCCTTTACTCAAGACAAGAAATTTAACCCGTGGGAAATAGTTTTTAATATTGAATATTCAAATCCAGGTCGTTCTACCTACGACTTTAACATCTTCAAAACCAATTCAGAGATTGAATATCATTCCCGGACAGAATTCAGACCTTCGATACAAATTGGAATTAATTACCATTTAAGCCGATCGTTTTTTCTATCTGGTCGTGTTGGGTGGGTAGATAATGGACACCTTTCAAATCGATTAATAGTTCCCGAATTTGATGAAAGCACCTACAGTTATCGGGCACTTTTTTTGAGTACCGGAGCTGGAGCTGGATACAACACCCCAAAATTCTTTAAGAGCTTGAATATTGAACTTTCAACATACCTGGTGTTGAATACTTTTATCAAAGAAATAAGTGAGGAGCCTGAATTCGATTCCATTGATATTTTTCGATGGAGAAACTATTTGAGTACCCGTTCGAACCTTGGAGTGAAGTACCATCTTTCAGAAAAAATTAAATTATATACCGGCATCTCGTTAGACTATAACTTCACCCCAACTACTAAGAAAGTTCAACCTCAAGACAGTATTAATAATAATATTCTAAGGTCTTCATTTAAGCTCGGAGTAAGCTATCGCCCTTAGATTAACCCACACCATTTTTTGCAAACAAAAGTAGTTTTACTGAATCAACAATGGTTGATAGTTTTCAACTCTTAAAATTTTCAAGAAAGGGAACAGACTTCGGTGTAGTCTTCTCTAAATCTTTCCATCCATATTGGTTTTGGCAACCTCACTTTGGGTTGATATGGCAGAAGCTTTTCCACCTCTTTTTATCCAACGGAAGATCCCGTACACCATCAGTGCCCAAACTACGAAGATGAGCTCCAATAAAATCAAGTAGGTTGGCCATTCTGGTAGCAGGCTGAAAAAGGTAGTTCCAGGTGGCTTACCCATAACATACAGGTAGTTACTGCTCAACAATAGATTAATTCCACCAATAAAAAGTGCCACCATATTTAATGCAATGACTGAACGACCAACATCACGAATTTCTAACTCCCACTTCCACTCAATAGCTGGGTACAGTGCCACCAGCACCAATAAAAGGTGCACCAACCAATAGCGGATAGCATCATAATGGAAAAGGGAATATTCTATAGAAGGGGTGAAATTTGCCTGTGACACGCCCAGTACTACCCAAAAGAAGATAATGGCCCATGTATTTCTGTCACTTTTCAAATACACCCACACAAGTACAAAGGGAAGAAAATTACACATATGAAGAGGGATGTCATGAGTAACATCAAAAGTACCTGTGTATATGTTCAAGGGAATCTTCATAAGCTGAGATGAAGATATCAGCAATGCTATAGCCAAGAGAACCTTACGCTGATATTCGGGACTCCTTCCTTTCATAAATGGAATAAACCAGGCACAAAAGAATACAAAAAGAGCGAGCACTACAAAGTGCTCAACTGAATAAGGCAAAAACAAGTTTGTATTATCAAAAAAGGTGTTCAAAAATGGTGCTGATTGGTATTAATAGAAGTCGAATTTTTTTATATCGATTTTTGACTCCAGGAATTCAGGCTAAAAAAACAAAAAAATTAGATTATTTAATCAAGTATGAGAAAATATTTTTTGTTACTACTCAAGTTCCCAGAATATACACTGGTCAAGGTAAAACTAATCACATATATTAGGTATACTTTATATAACATTTAGATAGTTTTATTATGCAGTCACCAGTCACAACTCAATATCGTGAATTTGAAAAAATAGCAACCAGTATTTTCGAAGATGCTTCACTTGCATCAGCCTTTGTCGCACAAGAAATAGCTTCAACCATTCAGGCGAATAATAAGAATAACACGCATACTGCTCTAGGTTTAGCGACAGGGTCGACCCCGGTAAAAGTATATGATGAACTTGTCAGAATTTACCGTGAAGAAGAAATAGATTTTAGCCGGGTTTTCACCTTTAATCTTGATGAGTATTACCCGATGAGTCCAGATTCTCGTCAGAGTTATGTGACCTACATGAAGGAGTATTTCTTTGACCATGTGAATATCCCAAAGGAGCAAATCAACATTCCTGATGGAACACTTAATAAGAATCAGGTGATTCCCTTTTGCAAGTCTTATGAGAGAAAAATCAGGGATTTAGGAGGGCTGGATATACAAATTTTAGGGATCGGAAGAACCGGTCATATTGGCTTCAACGAACCCGGATCTTCCATTCACTCTGAAACCAGGCTTATAGCTCTGGACAACCTGACAATATTGGATGCAGCTAGTAGTTTTTATGGGGTTGAAAATGTTCCTAAGCAGGCAATCACAATGGGAGTTGGTACCATCATGAATGCCAAGCGTTTACTGCTCATGGCTTGGGGAGAAGGCAAGGCGGATATCATCAAGAGAACGGTTGAGGGTGAAATAACCGAACAAGTACCTGCTACTTATCTTCAACATCACAAAAATGCGGAAGTAATTCTTGACCAAGCCGCCTCGGCAGAACTTACCAAAATCAAAACTCCCTGGCTGGTTGGTCCTATCAAGTGGAGCGACGCTCTGATTAGAAAAGCTGTTGTTTGGTTAAGCCTAAAGCTTGGTAAGCCTATTTTAAAGCTCACAGATCAGGATTATAGTGAAAACGGCATGAATGATATCCTTACTGATTTTGGGGACTCCTACTCTATCAATATTCGGATTTTTAATGAAATTCAGCATACCATCACGGGCTGGCCAGGAGGTAAACCTGAAGCTGATGATTCAACCCGTCCCGAAAGAGCAAAACCTTACCCAAAAAAAGTGCTGATTTTCAGTCCCCACCCCGATGATGATGTCATATCAATGGGAGGCACTTTTATACGGTTAGCCGACCAAGGGCACGAAGTTCACGTAGCCTATCAAACATCCGGTAATATTGCTGTTTTTGATGATGAAGCACTTAGGTTTGCTGATTTTGTGACTGATTATAATGATGCCTTTCATTTCAAAGATGAAAGTGTACTTCAAACTTTTGAAGACATCCGAGCGTTTTTAAAGCAGAAAGAATCCGGGGAAGTAGACTCCAAAAAAGTCAAAACCATTAAGGGGCTTATACGCCAGGGAGAAGCCAAAGCCGCATGTCGGTTTATTGGTATACCCAATGAGCAGATTCATTTCCTTAATCTCCCTTTTTATGAAACGGGTAGAATTCGAAAAAAACCAATCGGTAAAGACGATATTAGAATCGTGAAGGAGTTGATTGAAGAAATTAAACCCCATCAAATTTATGCTGCGGGAGATCTTTCTGATCCTCATGGGACACATCGCGTATGCCTGGATGCCATCTTTAAAGCTGTAAACATTTTAAAAGATAAAAGCTGGATGAAAGACTGTTGGCTGTGGTTATATCGCGGGGCCTGGCAGGAATGGGATATTTCCGAAATTGAGATGGCAGTCCCACTCAGTCCATATGAGAAGAACAGAAAACGTAGCGCAATCTTTAAGCATCAATCCCAAAAAGACCGCCCTCTTTTTCCTGGTACGGATAAAAGAGAATTTTGGCAGCGGGCGGAAGAAAGAAATCAAAAAACAGCCGAACTTTATGACCAGCTTGGACTTGCAGAGTACGAAGCCATTGAAGCTTTTGTGCGACACAAATTTATTTAATGTGAAAAATACACTTTCATATCTGTTAATAAGCTTAGCAAATAAGTTTTTAAAGACTTATGGATAATAATTTTCGAATAAAAATAGCTGACTATTAGTAGAAATTAAGATTATTGGGTATATTAGGTATAGAATAATTAAGAAAAGCATATACAGAAAATATGGCTATAGATTTTCAGGATTCCACCCCGCTCTATGTTCAAATTGTTAAGGACATCAAAACTAAAATATCTAGTGGCAAGCTTGAAATTGGGGAGCAGTTAAAAACGCACAAAGAACTTGCAAAAGAATATGATGTGAGTTTGATCACTGTTAAAAGTGCATTGTCTTCATTAATTGATGAAGGTTATTTATTTAGCCGTGTAGGAAAAGGGACTTTTGTTGCCAAAAAGGAAGAAAAGCATTCTATTTCTCAACACGACTCAGTAGGGTTAGTTCTTCAGGATCTCAAAAATCCTTTCTTTTCGCTAATAGCACATATGGTTGAAGAGACCGCTTACTCCAAAAAGTATAACCTGCTTCTATCTAACAGCTCAAGTAAAATTGAGAAGGAAGAGGGTCAGATTAAACACTTTAAGGAAATGGGAGTAAAGGGATTGATCATAGCAACTTTCCGAAAAAAACCCCACGCACCTGAAATTATCAGAAACCTGCACAATGAAGGATACCCTTATGTGATGGTTTCTTACGTAGCTGATGAAGACATTTGGTATGTTGGAACCGACCATGAAGGCGGTGCTCATATGGGAACCAAACACCTTATAGATCTGGGATACCAAAAAATTGGTTACATCAATAGTCATACAAAGAATGCTCTAGGGCAAGTAAGACATGAGGGCTTCAAGCGAGCTTTAAAAGAAAACGGAGTCCCTTACGATTCAAGCCTAAACCTTAGCCCTACCTTTCCAAATTCAATGGGTGGCTTTGACACCGGCTATAAACTTGGTGATGATTTTGATAAGATGGATAATAAGCCTGAAGCGTATTTCTCGTATAACGATCTCACCGCACTTGGATTTATAAAACGCATACAGGAGCTGGGATACAATGTTCCCGAAGATGTTGCTGTAGTTGGTTTCGATGATATTGATCAAGCTGATTATGCCAATGTACCTTTAACTACTATTCACCAGCCAGTTGAAAAAATTGGAGCGGCAGCTATTGATACATTAATCAGCAGAATTGAAGGCAAGGATGCGGATGCTCATCGTATCATTTTTCCGCCAACCCTGGTAGTCAGGGATTCGTGTGGAGCTAAACTACATGAGAAAGTAGAGCAAAGCTAAATAGCTGAATACAAATTTGAATTAATCTACTCTGGTACGTCCAGCTTTTCACCATTAATTCGGACATTCTCATATCTGAGATCTTCAACATATGCCACATTCTGCGGAGTATCTGCCTGAAGAACCTCAAGATTAACTACTCTTATATTCCTTGCAGGCATTTGCTGAATCCCCAGAATTTCTATGCCAACTCGTGATTGCTTTGCGGTTACATTTTCAATCACAAAGTGTTCGTATTCAGCCGGGTAATTCCCTCCCCGATGAGAATGGTAGTTGATATGAAAGCGTAATAAGATATCTGCTTTTTCCACCTCTGTGTTTCTGACAAAAACATGGCGTATGTAGCCACCACGGTCCAGATTTGATTTGAAATATATTGCTGAAGCTACTTCTCCCAGCCTATTACTCTCCATATATATATTCTGTACTCCGCCCGACATCTCACTCCCAACGGCCAGCGCATTATGTCCTTCCATATAATTATCACGAATAATAATCTTTTCACTGGGTTTTGCCACCCGCCATCCATCCTGATCTCTACCAGACTTGATGACAATACTATCATCACCTGTCGAAAAACTATTGCCTTCAATTAAAGCCAGTGTGGAAGAATCGAGGACTACCCCATCGTTATTCAACCGATAACTTTTCACCGTTACGTTTCTTAACGTAATCTGTGAGCTATAAATAAAGTGATTAACCCACATGGGTGAATTTTTAATTGTAATGTCTTTCACCAAAATCTTTGTACTAGAAAAAAACTGAATAAAGCTAGGCCTGAGGTAATCGTCCAGACCAAAAACCCGCTCATTTACAGGAACACCTTCTGCCCCCATTTGTCTGAGTCTGTTTTGTGCTTCATCTTGTTTATCCCGCCATGTTGCAAAGCCATGCTCAGCATTTCCATTAAGCGTTCCCCCACCTGTAATAGCAACATTGTGCGCTTGATAAGCATAGATCAATGGAGAAAAGTTAAAAGCCTCGGTGCCCTCCCATCGGGTTAGCACTTGGGGCAAATAGTCTTCCGGGTCGTCACTAAAAACCAACTCAGCACCCTTTGAAATATGCAGGTTGACATTACTTTTCAAGTGAATAGGCCCCTTCACATACCACCTACCTTCAGGAATAATGACCTTCCCTCCACCCTCATAATTAGCTCTTTCTATGGCTTTCTGGATTGAAGGCAGGGCATTGGCAGTATCAGACTTGAAATCAGTAATCAAAAACTTGCGTTCAGGAAACTCAGGCAAGGTAATTGTTTTCTCTATTTCATCAACCTTCTGCCAACCTGTAGTTTGAGCCTGGACTGTGGTATAACTTATTATCCAGATCAGAGCCACTACCGGAAGAAATAAAACAGAAGTTTTCTTCATCTATACAAAGCTTAGTAAATAGGCTAGCAATAAGTAGCCCATCACAATTATCCATGATATTCCGAACCCTTTCAAATCAACCTCATAATTTTTAAAGCTGAATGTTTTACGGAGATTAAGTAAATCTACAAGTAGCAGACCTTCCCCATTTTTTAATGCCATATTGTTATCTAACAGCTTGGTTTTTCCTTTTGCTTTAGGAATATCATCGGCAACGTCGCTTTCATCAGAATCAGGAATCAATGTTGCATCATCCAGATCGCTTTCATCAACGTCAGAAACTTTAATACCAGCCTCTTTAAGTCGGTCTTCGTGTCCAACAGGAGTATTTAACAGCGAATAGAATACGTTTAATTTATCCTCATCTTCTGGTTTTGTGAAGTAGCTAACTGTGATCATTGTTGCAAAACCAATCGGGAGATAAAGCGCTACTTGCTCCGGAAATGACCAGCCATAAAAGTCAGTAGTAAAAGCAAGAATGGCAGTAATAATCATTGAAGACCAAGCTCCGTATCTATTCGCCTTTTTCCAGAAAATTCCCATCCAGAATGCAATACCCAAGAATGCCATAATCTTCCAGATCAGGAATAATCCCTCAACTACCGAGGGAATATAAAGTGCGATACCAACTCCAGCCGCTACAACAGCTACGGAACTAACTCTGGCTACAGTTAAATAATGATCCTGATCAGCTCCTTTATTTAAAAAACGCTGGTAGAAATTTCTTGTAAACAAAGCCGATCCATTCACCATAAAATTATTACAGGCTGCTACCACGGCAGCAACAATAGCCGCAATCATCAGTCCAATAAATCCGGTAGGCAGCAACTCCAAAATGGCTAAGCCAAAAGCCTGCTCTCGTTGAGAAACATCTGCAATCATTAAAGAGGGAAATACCACTGCAATAAAAATCCCACTAAAAACCCATCCAAGAGTTACAAAACGCTTCAGGAAGTTTCCGTAAGTCCAACCACTTCTACAGCTGATCTCTGTTTTTCCTGAACCATTAATCGACATATGATGAGGCTGAACTACAACACCCACCAAACCATTAAGTACTGCCATCACAATAAAAAACAGTGTAACCTCTTCATTGGCAACCAGGCTAAACCAATCTTCTGGTAAAGCTTCGTGAACGGCCGCCATACCACCGGCTTGCTCCAGCGCAAATGGAATGAGTAAAAACGAAAGTAGAATAATGAAGAAACCCTGAATCAATTGTGTGCTTGCAGCGGCAACTAATCCTCCCAATAATCCATACAGAACAAAGAAAGCAACCATCCCAAAAACCGCCATTTCAGTGGAAATAACTCCTCCACTAACAGCTTCAATGGTCACGCCTGTACCTTTTAATACGACACCAATATTGGCAGCAAACCATGCTAAACCAACAAAAGCATAGGCTGCTCCCATACTGGTGCCATAACGTTCTTCGAAAAAATCACCAATAGTTATATAGCGAAGCCGTCGATAAATCGGAGAAATCAACCAATAAAAGGGAGTAGAAAATAGATACAACCACTGGTACCAAATTCCAGCGAGACCAATCTGTGAGGACGCACCAATAACTGCAACGGCTTGGTCAGCCCTCGTGCCTGCCCCAAATGCCTGGGCTATCATCAGTAATTTCCCAAACCGCCGGCCTCCCATGAAATAATCGCCGGTGGATTTAACGGCTTTATTTGAATACCAGCCGATAGCTGTGATTAACACAATATAGCCGGCAATTACAGTCCAATCTAAAAGGGTGATTCCCAGAAATACATTATCCATGATTATTCCCCTGCTCCGTCTAGATATCTTTCTACAGAAATGGCTGCATACAACAGAGCTCCCAATCCTCGGGGATCGCTTCTTCGGGTTCCCCAATTTGCATATTCCTCATCCGAAAAGAAGATAGGTGTACCACGTACAATACCAACTACATCTCCTTCCTCATTGATTTGCCGAGTAAGTGATGCCCAGCCTTTATTAATTGCTTCATCATAAGTAGCTCGATCCAGCCAACCTTCGGTTACACCTGTCGCAAATGCCCTAACGAACATAGCTGTGGCTGATGTTTCCAAATAAGTTGATGGGTCATCCAGTACCTGATGCCATCTCCCATCTTCAGACTGTACAGCTAGCAGCCCTTCCGAGTGACGAGTAAAAATCTCCTGTATTTCTTCTTTTTGAGGGTGATCCTCGGGCATGGCCAACAGTAGTTCTGTCTTAGCCATCATGGTCCAGCCGTTGGCCCTTCCCCACTTTGTGGACGAATGTTCTCCATTCTCCGAAAAGTAACCGTGCCAGTAGATATTCGAGAATTCATCCAAAAGATATTTATCAAACTTAATAACCTGGTCAACTACTTCGTCCATATATTTTGCTTCGCCGGTTAGTTCATGCATCTTCAATAGGACAATGCTTGCCATAAAAAGATCATCAGCCCAAACCGACATCGTGTCGGGAGTAAAGCGAGCAAAGGTGCCATCCGGCATCCGTGAAGCATCATTCATAATGTAATCAGTAACACGACTAGCCAGCTTGTATTCCTCTGAATCGGTGTCAACTTCATCTTGAGCGATCAACCGATTTACATAAGGCACCGTCTGCATGCCCATATCATCAAGTAAGGAAAAACGGAAATAGTGCCCGAATGGACTTTCTATCAATCCATAGTCCTCTCTCATCGCTTCAATATCTTCAATATTGTTGAGCAAGAAGTCCATATGCTGGTTGATGTAATCACTGTAATCCAAAGAAGAGAATTCATTGGATACATTGTTCATAGCATCCAGAAATGTTCCCCCGGAATAGTGCCAGTTTTGATAGGTTAGCCAGCCCGGCAAAGATTTAACCAAATGTTTTTTGGGAAGATCCCATCGCACCGACTCTCCATTTACTGATGTGAACTCAGCCGTCACCAACTCCTTTGGGCTCAATAATGGATTCATAAACTCCATCTCTTCTACCCTTTCTTGAACAGGGCCAACCCACCAATATCCATAGCCTGCTAGTTCTTCTTCCGTTGATGGGGCTTGTGCCTCCACAGCAGGGTGACTTAACCCATTATCCGAGCGAACCACATTAAAATAAATTCGATTTGGAACATCTGTGTTTCTCGGGGTGAATTTAATCGACAGCTGGTGTTCTCCATCCTCAAGATCAACCGAAAAACGATCTTCATATTCAAACAGTCCATAATCGATATTATCAAAATGTCCCGCGGAATTGGAAGATTCAGAGTAGATGGCTTCGCCATTTAGTTGAACTTTGATTGTACCAGCTGGATAAGTCAGAGCAAACTGGGATCCAAAATCATAATCTTCAACTCCTTCTACTGTAATCACTGACCGAGCGTAGTAAACACCTTGCTCTCCAGCAGGAAACTCTACCATAAAGACTCCATCCTGTTCAAACTCCTGAACGGCGGGTTCGAAATGGAATTCGGTTCCATTCACAATTACATCCGAAACGTGACGGGCAAACTCTTCTGGAGTCATCGCTGGTTCAGATTGCTGGCCGCAGCCTGCGAATATTGTAACGGTGACAAAAGCAGTTAACAGAGAAAAATATTTAAGGGTATTCATAATTGGTCGGTTTCAGATGAGAAATCGTTGATTTATCGTTTATAAATAAGTGGGTTTAAGTCTGTGGCAGCAACATCGCCAGGCTCAAGTCCGGGAAGAAATGCGTCTCTATCATCAGGATGGGCGGAATTTGTAAATTCACTTACTTTCACCCCGTCTTCCATGTAAATGATAGTCATAACAGCACGAACCTGATCAGAAATATTTGCACTGGCACGATGGAAAGTCCATCCTCCGTGAAAACTGATTTCTCCGGCATCGAAGCCTTCATCTACCAACTCCAAATTAGCATCAGACAATGCTTTTCTAATTCTCTCTTCGCTTTCATCGCTGATTTCCAGATCCCTGCCGAAATCATACTTGTGACTTTTCTTACTGAACGCGAGTGGTCCCATATCAGAAGTTGTTTTCTGAAGGGGAATCCAGGCGGTTATTGTATTATCCGTTTCCAGAGGCCAGTAAAATTGATCCGCATGCCAGGGTGTGATATTCTGGACTTTCTCTCCGCTTGGTTCTTTGTACAATGCCTGATCATGATATAACCTTACACCTTCTACCTGCATTAAGTCTGCAGCCAGTTTACCAAGCCGCTTACTCATTACTAGTTTTTTTATCGTTTCGTTAGTCTTAAAGAGATTACCGATCTGGATGAATGCTTTTTCGAAGGTCGAGCGCTCTTCCATTGGTTTTTTGAGTAATGGATTTTTCTCGTGAACTACTTTTGTAATCTCATGATTAAAATAATCCAGCGTTTCCTCATCCAGTACCTGTTTTAGCTTTATAAATCCATTCTCCTGATAATATTCGATGTCTTCAGGTTTCAATTCATAGGGTTCGTTTAATTTTTGCTCGATTTTATTCATGATATTTTCTCTATGATATTTTTTGCTGAGTGATTATCTAAGTAAAGTTTTGCATCTGGATGAAGGCGCAAAACTGTAGATGGACATTCTTCTGAGACAGGATGAAACAAGGTTTTTGATGCCGCAACGGCTTTGGCTGATCCCGGCACTACAACGGATAAGTAATCAGCTTTCATCAAAGTTGGAATAGTTAGAGTAACTGCAGTTTCCGGCACATCTTCCAGCGTTTTGAATTGTCCATCATTTACCTGTTGTTGTCTGCAGATTTGATCCAGCTCCACTTCTTTAAGTACTTTTGGGTCCTTAAAATCAGCGACAGGGGGGTCATTAAAAGCAAGGTGCCCATTTTCTCCAATTCCCAAACAGATAATATCGATATTAGCTTCATCGATGAGATTAGAGTAAGCCTCAAAATCACTTTGCATATAATGTACTGCGCCAAATGGTTTATGCTGGAAAAGATGTTCTTTCAAAAAATTCCCAAAACGTTGAGGGGCTTCATTCGGGATGGTATGATATTCATCCATGTGAAAAGCAGTGATTTTTTGCCAAGGGATATCTTCAATCTTGAGCAACTCTTCCAAGAATTCTTTTTGAGAAACAGCCGCGGCAAATACCATCCGAACTGATTCTTTCTCATCAGAAACTTTTTTAATTCTTTCAGCAACATCCTGAGCAGCTTGTTCCCCAAGACTTTGGCGGCTTTCAAAGAAAAAGACCTTTAATTTTCCAGCTATATATTTTTTAATAGTACTCACAATCGTATTCTTTCTATTCGATGATTTTATATCGGTTCTTATAACTGCGCATTTCAGAATCAGGTAAGCGAAAGCTAAAAGCCCAGTCTCCATCACCTTGAGTAATTCGAATCATTAAATGATTTCTGCCCTCCTTTAGCGGTAGGTATAGTTCATCTTCATCAAGAGTAAAAGGTCGTTCCACATAGTTTTCATGAACCGATTCTCCGTTTAGATATACTTCGATTCCATCGCTACTTCCGGCTAATGCCCGTACTTTCCGATCTTCCTGAATATCAATATGTGCGAAGGCATACATCACAACATTTTCGTCAGGATTATGAAGTTCGTCGAGATCAACTTTTGCAAAGTATGGGGTATTAACCCTTCTCCAGCGGTACTTCACATCATCATAGAAAAACTCTTCCGTCACATTTGGGAAGGTTGCTTCAATACCGCTCATATCTTCCAGATGATCTACACCCGGATCTTTAAAACCATCAGGATTGGGAATTGGCTCAATCATCAGCCACCCCTGGAAGTACCACCCTTTACTCTCCTGGATATCAAGACGGATTTCTGATGGCGGGGGCAGTTTTTCACCCTTATCAAAATCATAAGTTACGCTTAAAACAGAGTCTCGTAATTCAGATAGGTTTGCAATCTGAGCATCATACTTCTCAATTACTCGATCTAAGGCGTATACTCTGTTTTCCATAGACCATAGGTATTGATTTCGGGTCTTCAGCTCAACCAAATTAGCGTAGGCTTGTGAAATCAGACCATATGCCTCTACCAATTTTGCACGTGTTGCCATTCTATCTTCATCCTGAATAGATACTGCTTCGGAATAGTTAGATGAAGCTTTCACCAAACCGGGTCTGCTTGTAGCAATAAACTTATACAAATCGATGATATGCTGGATATATAAAATATCTTCTTCATAAATCAGAGGAGTGTAGTTTTGCAAATGACGCTCTGCTTTCTCCACAATTTCCATCACCTTAGGCCAGTCCTGAATATTCATCAGAACGGTCTCTCCTTTTTCAGGAACTACTTTAGCCCAAATAATATCTTCATTCATCTTCTCCGTTGACTTCAAATTTGCCAACTCGTTTAGGGAATGAATGGCTTCAGAGAGTCCATTTCCATCTGCTCCATATACCACCCGATTAAATCGAGTGTCGTAAGTATCATCATCGAAATTACTGTGCCAGCTTTGGTCAGCCGCGTAAGCTACTCCGTACCAGTCTCTGGAGAACAGTGCAAAACCGCCATCATCCCAAACCGTATTCAGCATACCCCAGACACCTTGTTTGACTGATTCTTCCATGAACCCACCAATATTTCCTCTTGCTACATTAAAATCAGGAATAGTGCTGTAGGAATTTAAAATCCCGGTTGAAACCAGCTGTGTGAAACCGGCTTCTTTAAATGGGATGATTCTATGGGAGTAGTCATCAAAAATATCGTAACCCCAGGTAATCAAAATGATATCCTTTGGGAGCAACTCAAGAAGCTTTGGGTGATCCAAAGCAATATCGCCCCACATCATCATCTTCTTACCCATACCTGTGATAATCTTGTGGATTCTTTTGATGTGATTAGCATAAACCACTTCCATCCCTAAACTGTCTACCATTGCTTTGGAAGCGCCGGTCCCCAAATCAAAAGTCTCATCGGAATTGATGTGGAAATAATCAGAGTGAAAAGCGGGAATCATTTCAGAGTAAATATCTTCCAGCAATTCATAGCTTTCCTCAAAAGCAGGAGAAAGCAGCATTCCACTTTCACCTAAGTGGGCGTATTCAGGATGCTGAAGGATTTGATCGAAGTGTCCAAAAGACTGAAAATTCCCAACCAGATCTATATGATATTTTTTTGCATAATCGGCTAACTCAGCCCATTCCTGGATATCCAGCGCACCTCCGGGAGGAGCAAATGCTGGATGGCTTTCTGTCTCAACCACATTCTCTGTGTAATAGGTCAGCATATTGATTTTCATCTCTGCCATTCGCTCAATCTGCTGGTGCATATATTCTTTAGTAGGAACCGGTCCCCGGCTGATATCATCCATCATTCCACGGATTTCAAGATCCGGCCAATCGGTAATCTTCATGGCAGGAATTTCTTCTTCTGCTCGCTTGGTTCTCAGCAGCTGTTTAAGGGTTTGAACTCCGTAAAAAGCACCTTTTTTGGTATTCGCAGAAATCAAGACCAGATCTTTAGACACCAATAGCTGGTAGCCTTCATCTCCAATTTGGTCATTTCTACTTACACTATTCGTTTTGGCTAGTCGATCAAATTTATTGCTTTCACCATGAACCCCAACCACAATTTTCCGATTCGCTTTTGCAGAAATTTCCTTACCCAAACTTTGCTGGAATTCTTTAGATAATTGCTCTTTTAGAAAAGCTTCTTCTCCAGTATCGCTTAGATGAAATTCAATTGAAATATCACCAGAAAGAGAAAATGCGCCTTGCTTGTATTCAACCTGCTGGGGATTTGGAACCAGATTTATGTTCTGTTGAGCTACTGCTGTACTCAACCATAATGTGGTAAGTAGAACTGCAAATATAATGTTTCGGATTGCTTTCATAGTCTATAATTTTTCTTGAATAAATTTTGCTGCTTGGGTGTAAGCTGAATCTAAATTGGCTACACCCGATTCTGCTCCTCCAATGTCGATCCCAAAGTGACCTTTAAAGTCAATGACATCCAAGGTCTCAAAAAAGTCATCCCAACGAATTATGCCATCTCCAATGGCCAGGTGTTCAACTTGCTGTCCTCGGTTGTCTGAAATGTGGATGTAATCGATGTAGTCTTTCAGTCTTCTGAGTGAAAGCTGGAGGTTATCTTTCAGGAAGTATTGGTTAGCGGTATCGAAATTGAAGCGAAGATTATCTCGCCCAACGGCATCATGAAAATGCAGAAAGGCATCGGTTGTAGAAGCCAAAACACCAAGGGCCGGATGCATTTGATAGGTTAAGCCATAGTTTGCGGCAATATCACAAGCTTCTCTATAGGTTGCAGTGAGTTGCTCCCAGTACTTCTTCCAGTTTAAATCATCAGGGAACTTGGCAGAGAGAATCACATCTTCATGGTAATGACGCACAACAGGGATATCTTCCGGAAACTGATAAGGTGGCAGGGGGGCATTATCCAAAATCCCTAAAGCCCCAAACGCTGAGGCAACTTCACAGCCTTTCTCAAACAATTGGAGATTGTGTTCTCTTTCCTTTTCATCGGTAGATGAAAGTCCGGGCAAAACCGCACAGAAATAAGGTACTTCTAAATCAAGTTCACTTATTTTTTGGGCGATGTGGTTCTTCATCTCATACACCTTAGTAAGATGGTTTTCGCGGATTCCTTCCAGCTCAACCGACTGAAAGCCCAAAGCTTTAAATTCCTCCAAATACTGGAGGGTATCCTCAGCGGGTGGCGGGTAGCCATACTTACTGATGGTATACAAATAAGCACACGAAATTCTGGAGTTAATCATCATTCTGTAAGTCTGGATCGTTAAAAAGTTCTTTTATCTCGGCTACTCCTCTAATTGAAATAACCGCAGCAATCACAAAAAAGATAGTTGCGAACACACCAAATAAGATCATCCAAATCAAAGTCCCGTCATTCATAACTGATCTCCGCTTCGTTAATTATTTTGGCCGGGTATTTCTTCTGGGTAGCTAAAGAGCCGACTATCATTCCCAGTGCAGCCAGTATAAAACTCAAAAATCCTGCAGTATTTACATCAGTAGCAAAAGCCAACCATGCGGGTAGAGAAGAGGAGAACTTTTCCAAAAGCAGAAATGCTGCCGGAGTGACCGCTCCTAAAATCAATGCTGCCTGGGCTCCTACATCATTTGCCTTTTTCCAATATAAACCGGCCGTGACCGTGCCTAAAGCACCGGCGGTATACATGGTTCCTGTTATAAAAATGTATTGAAAAGCCGTTTCTGGAATTTGATACCAAAGCCCGAATATGAGCAAGAAAAGCCCGATTAGTCCTGAAATGAATCTGGATATCATCATCTTGGTTTGCTCGCTAAATCCTCCAGGCTTCAGAATAGAAATAACATCCAGTGTAATTACTGAACTCCATGCCAATACATAGGAACTGTAAGTGCTCATTGAAGCGGCTAACAAGCCGGCAACCAGCAAGCCAAGCAGACCTACAGGAACTAATTCACCAAGCAGCATGGGCATAGCAGCTGCAGTATTTTCTCCTCCTCCAAAATAAGCGAAGGCTGCCACTCCCCAGAACATGGGAATCATAGCCCTTCCTGCAAAAGTTAGACCGGTGATCCAGAATACTTTTTTTGCTACTTCCGGACTTTCAGAAGATAATGCCTTTGACGTACCCGGCTGCCATAGTGCAGCGGCAGCAATATTGGTTACCAGAATCCAGATGATGAAGCTCCAGCCAAACCTCGGATTTTCAATCGGGTTAAACCCTCCATTTCCAAAACCAGACATAACGGATTCTGAAATCAGGCTAAGATCAACTTCCAAAAGAACAATAATAGTTGTCGCTAGCATGGCAAAGGAAAGCACTACATACTGCATAAAGTCAGTGATAACCACGGAAAACATTCCTCCCAGAATGGTGTAAGACATAACAACAATCAGCATTAACGTCATGATAAAGCCAAGTGCCTGAGGGCCAAATCCCATCACCTCAGATAAGAAAATTCCATCGAACTTCAGAAATATCCCCATATTCAATACTCCGCCAACAAACAGAATCAAACCGCCAGTTACCCGAACTTTTTTATTGAATCTCAGTTCGTAGAATTCGGGGATGGTCATCATACCATAGTAGCGAAGTTTTTCTATGATAAACCCGGTTTTCCCTACTGTTGTATATGCGATCATCGCTAAAATACCAATGATGAAACAGGAAAAGCCCGTCACATATCCAAGTTCTCCAAAATAGACAAAGGTTACCGTCCCTAATTCAGTAGCGGTAAAAGTGGCAACACCTAAGGAAACTTTGATCTTTCGTCCAGCGACCATATAGCCGCTTAGATTCTGAACATACCTCTTCACCCAGATACCCACATAAACGGTAACTATCAGATAAGTGATAAGTATTATCCAATCTATTGGAGTAAAATTCATGCCTCAGGGTTAAACAGTTGTGTCCAAAATTGTTGGTATTGTTCCCACTTCATGAAGTTAATTCCCCAGTGTGGACTAGCGCCTGTCATCCACGTTGAAACCCGGCCTTTGCCGTAATCATGTTCAGCCAGCAGCGGATGCCATTCTCCCATGTTTTCAATTTCAACAATAGCAGTAGCAGAAGACTTAAGTTTTGTTTCGTTGAAGCCTAGGATGGGAGGCACTGTATCCCAGTCGAGCCCTTTAACAGCTCGATGGCTATCCTCTACCGTTCTTACTTTGTAGCTGGATGTTGACTCTATCAGATCATCTCCCGGGAGGCAATCAACAGGAAGAACATTCTTGAATCGGGATCTTCCCCAGCCGCCTTTCCCAAGTTCGCCAGAAAAACTTAGCCAGCCTCCATTCATATGAAAATGACCGCCCTTTTCCACCCATTCCCTCAGCAGATCAAACCGGTCCGGGAAGGTGACATAGGAATCTTCCCACTTGGTGCGGTTAAAGAAGTCGGGATGTAACATCAGGCATTTGGTTTCTACATCTGCAAAGATGATGATATCGGCCCAATCCAGACGCTCATCAAACTCTTCGGGAGACATGTGATACAGTTCCCAGGAAGGTTGGGTTATTACTTCTGCTTTCGGAATTTTGCGGAGCGTATCTACGAATGGCTTCGCATAATTCAGTACTTCTACGTCTTTACTTGGTGCCTCAAATGGAGACTCAACATACGTTTGGCCTATGTGAATACACCAGTTTCCAACATGCCAGATGGTTAATCGATCGGAACTCATACTTCTAATAATGATTTGTTTCTGTAACTGCTATTTATTTTATATCAGAGACAAGAAAACCTGACTTAGGTTTCTTAGGGCGGTGATCATCTTGGATTCTTTCCAATGAATTCCAGTGGTCTCTTAACTTGAATGCCACACTTTTTGGGTGACGGTCGCGAGTAAATACGCCTTTCTTATTTAGAACTACCCTTCTGAAATGCTGAGGGGTCATGAAATCAGCGAAGTTCCAAACATGAGCACCTGCAACAAATTCTCTTGGTTCCATAACCTCCAGGTATTTGAAGATGAAAGCCGTCTGAAATTCTTCTGTAAACATTTGAGCTGTCGTAGCGTGCAGACCTTCAACAGTATCAGCTCCAAATTCAGTGACCATAATGGGTTTGCCATATTTTTCGAAGGTGGCATCCAGCTCTCGTGCTAAATCTTTCCCTGCCTGTTCTAAGTCTACCGGATTTGTATACCAGCCGTAGTACCTGTTTATCCCAATGATATCACACGACTCTAATACTACATCATTTTCCTTATGAGCGGCCATTGAGATGGACATAATTGGACGAGTATCATCTAGACCTTTTGTGAAATCATACAGCTCTTTGAAATACTTTTTGCTGGTTTCGTTCTGATAAAATTCCTCCGCCCATAAATTCGGCTCATTGGTTATAGACCAGGAAATCACGCTTGGGTGATTCTTATCCCGTTTAATTAATTCTTTGATAGATTGCTTATGGTTTTCAAATAAAGGCTTAAGCTCATCAAAATCGTTGGACCAAAATCCCAAGCTAACAGCAGGAACCTCATCAATAATCAGGAACCCGAGTTTGTCTGCCAAACGCATCATTTCTTCGTCATAGGGATAGTGACTGGTTCTGTATGAATTTGCCCCAATCCATCGCATAAGCTCATGATCTTTTAGATAAGCCGGACGAAATTGACCGCGGCCTACAATCGGAAAATCTTCATGCTTACCAAAGCCACTCATAAAAAGAGGCTCGTTGTTAAACATGATTTTTCCTCCTTCAACCCGAACTTCCCGAATACCAAAGGTTTCATGGTATTCATCTACTACCTTTCCGTCTTTCATTAACGAAATGCTGGCGGTATATAAGTAGGGGTTTGAGGGCGACCACCACTCGGGTTCATCAACGGAAAGTTTACAAACTCCATTTTTACTATCGCCCTTGGCTATTTCCTGATCATCCGCAGACAGGATCCGGACATTAAAGTCCAAATCTGTCGTTACGTCTGCGGTGATTGTTATTTGTCCTTCCAGAGTAGAATGAATGGAGGTATCTGAAATGTACTCTTTAGGAGTTGTAACAACCTGAACGGATCGTGTTAGTCCGCCATAGGGGAAAAAATCAAATCGGGTTGCCGGAAAAAGATGTCGGCGTTCATAGCTTGGTGTACTATAAAGAGGAGATTCCGGACTTACATCCTGAGGAATGGTGTGCATCGAAAGAGAGCTATCTACACAAACCACCAGGTGATTTTTTTTACCTTTCTCATTGAGAGCTTCAGACAGGTCTAATTCAAAAGGCAGATATCCTCCTGAATGCTCACCTACGAAATTTCCGTTAAGCCATACTTCTGCTTTATGATCTGCTGCTGCAATACGCAGCCAAACTTTACTGCTTTCCTGAACCATTGCAGGTATTGTAAAATAAGTTTCATGCCAAGCCTTACCTACGTAATTTCGAAGTCCCTGCTCCGCAAGCTGCTCATTCCAAGAGCCGGGAATGGCAATCGAATGCACTTCACCGGCTAACTTATTCTTATACCAACCACCTTTGTGACCTTCTTCATTAGGATCTGCTTTTAAGTTCCAGTACCCACCTAAATCAAATACTGCGCGAAAATTATTTTGTTGTGGAAAGAGCATATTATCCTTCTAATTATTCAATGTTACTATTTTTAAATCCCGAAAATCCCAATGATTCCCAGTATTGCCATAATCAGGGAAAAGAGGAAAATCAGACCTAATACAATATTCTTAGCAGGTTTAAGAGCGTGTTCCCCAACCACCTCTTTTCGATTCATAAGAATGATCATAAATAAGATGACAACCGGGGTTACTGTAGCTATAAAAGCCTGAGAAAGAATCATGATAAAAACAGGTCGGCCGCCAAATAATGGCACGGAGAGTGTCAGCAGAACAATACCAAGAGAGATCAAACGGTTGGTCTTAGACTGGAAATCAGGATTTACTCCCTGATAATCTGCAAGCAGCATAGGTGCTAACATAATGTGCGGAAATAAGGAAGAAAGTCCTGCAGCCAGGATACCACCTACAAATATTGATACTGCAAATCGTCCGGCAAATGGCTCAAGCAGACGTACCATATCAATAGCGTTATCTACTTTCATTCCTTCTTGATGCAAGGTACCTGCGGCAGCTGCCATCACCGCTATACTCAATACAAACATCAAAATAGCTGAAAACTTTGCGTCTCTTTTCTCGAGCTTAAATTGCTCTACCCCCCAGCCTTTTCCTTTTATAAGAACAGAGCGAACTACATAAATTACAGCTCCCATTGTAGTTCCAACCATGCTGGCAATAAGCAAAAAAGCACCTGACTCATTCGGAACGCCGGCAACAATTCCTGCTATCACTTCTGATGGTTCAGGAATCACCATAAACATGGTAATTATAAAACTTAAGCCCATCACGCCTACAAATACCGCAAGCACTTTCTCGAAGAAATTTTGTTTCCCTTTCCAAAGCAAAGCATACAGTGCACCACCAAAGAGAATGGTTGAATATAGCGGGTCAATTCCCGCACCGGATTCTGTAAGTGGACGGGTCCACTCCTGAGTCACCTGTGTCACTATTGCCATCACTCCAATACAGCCTACTGCTTCTGTAAAAACCAATGCAACCAGAACAAAGAGTCCTGCAGGTTTCCCAAAATGCTTTTTATAGCTATGTATTACTGTGTCGCCGGTTACGATGGTATACTTCCCAAACAGTACAATCAGTATGTATGTAAAAACACAAGAAAGCAGTAAAGGTAATGCCATTCTCATTCCATACTCGGCGCCGGTAGAAGCCATTGAGGTAACACTTCCCGTTCCAATATTATAGCCGATTATGAATAAAGCCGGGCCAACTGAAAGAATAAATAACTTAAACTTTTCTAGAACCCCTGGTTGTGATGTTGGATCTGCCATCTATGTTTATTTAGAAGTTTGTTGAATGGAAATTTTCACTAACTGTTTAGATGGCAGTTCTAAACGGAATCTATCGCCGCCCTTATTTACGGTAATGTCTCGGGACTCTATAGTTTCCCCTTCTGAGGTTAACTCAAGCTTGTAGCTCCCTTTTGAAAGTTGCCATGAACGCATGGTTAGCCCTTCATTCTTCTCTGAAAAGGAGAACAGCTCTGCATCAAGCCTGGTGGAATCACTATCGGTAACTAAATAAGTGATATCCCGGCTGGCATCTTCCCAGCTTACTGCTATGTAAGGAGACGAGCTCTCAGCTATGCCATACCCGGTAACCATGCCCTGGACAATGCCTATTTCCCGGGCATTCCCCGGACCGATATGAATCCGATCGGTATGGATGGCTTCAGTAGTAAATAGTGGATAATTGTAACGGATGGTTTCCAGGTAGGGTTGAATTCCTTCCACCAAGAAGCCGGTATTTCCGGTAAGTCTGTATTTTATGAAGGGCGTGCCGTGCTCAATAATCAGTTTATCATACTTATTATTACCGGTAAGCAATCGCCAGGTCCCAACTACATTCCAGAATCCGTCACTGTTGCCCAGTTGATGAGCCGCCCAGCCTTCAGAACCTTCTTCAAACTGATTTTGTGAACTATTGAGATCACCGCTATACTTTGAAACCAAATCTAAATGCTGAATGAAAGGCGTCAGGTATTTATCATTTCCGGTCATCGTCCAGGTGAATAGCAGTTGATCCAGAATGGCACTTCCTCCACTCCAGTCAAAATAATCCCAGTACATATTAGCCGTATACCAGTTGTCTTCACTCCCATTAAATTCTCCGGATGGAAAAGCAATAGAGGCTGGAATAATACCCACTGGTTTCCCTTTGTCTGTTTGTTGGGAAACAGCTAACCAGCCATCCGCCCATTCTTCAAGAGCTTTTAAAGTGGAAGCATCCTGCGTTTTCCAGGCATAATAGCGAACTGCTTTTGCAGCACGAGTGGTATAAGGAACATCCCTGTTCTTTGGAGGCTCCATTTCTATTTCAGTTGAACTAAACCAGGAGGATTTAAAAAAACGATGGTTATTATCGTTAAAACCAGTCCAAAGGTTTTTGAAGTAATCGGCTGAATAAGACAACCGTTCTTCATACCTGTCATCATCATTATATAAAACCATTAAAGGTGCAGTATCCGAAATAAACTCGGAGGAATGCTCAACATCACTTGGGTTTTTCGCATAGCCCTTATAGACTTTTGAGCTATTCCATACCCCATCAGCAAGTTTCTTCCAGCCTTCATACACCACAGAGTCACCTGAAAGAATCAAGGGTGACCAAAAGCGAAGAATTTCTACATCATCGCCGTATTTCCCGCCAAATTCACCGCGTTCATCCTGTTGCTCCAGCACCCACCAGTCGGCAATATGTTTTAGCCGGTTGGTAACTTCCCACTGCGCAAAAGCCCAGTCAGGAGCATTCGTAGGTTTATTAATTCCATCAAAGGGATCTTCATTATCTATCTGCTCCCCGTTATACATCCGAACCATCTCATCCTGGGGGTGAAGCTCCAGCATCTTTGCCAAATCTCTTTCAGCTGCATCTTTTTCGTAGTGGATTCCTCTTTCCAGCCATAACCAATACAACAAACGGCCTCTGTACCAAAGCTCTCGCTCATATAAAGGGTTTTCTTCTGCACCAGAATAGTTAAGAAGACCATCATAAAGCATCACCGTTTGATGTAAATGATCAAACAGGCCTAACTCAGTCTTCTCGGTGTACTTACTCCACCCCCTGTACCAGAAATATTTTTCTGCTTTTTGGAGAATCTGAAGCTGTAATTTCCAAAATGTGGCAAAGTTCTCATATTCTTCCTGTTGAGCTAATTCATCCAGTTCCTGAACGAGTGGCTCAAGTTCTCTTTCACTGTCATAGACTCCAGCGTTTTCTAGTTTTGCAAAAACTTCAGCAGCCGCCCCTTTCGGTTCTGAACTTGGAATCATAGAAAATCCTAGCAGACGGAATGCATCTTCATTCCCAATAAAATCCAGCTGTAACCCATCATCTTCAATAACCACCTTTCGCTGGATTACACGATATATTTTTTGAATACTCTCCCTTTCCTCTGAATTTGGAGTAAACGTTTGTAGTTCAGGAGTAATATTCTCTCCATTTGCCATAACCACTGCCGTGCTTGAGTCTTCCAGACCTGCTTCAAACCAAACGGTAACCCACCACTCTCCTTTGGGGATATCTGCTTTAAACTTTAGCTCTGTTCCTGAAATACCGTCAATTAAAAAAGCATCCCTGGATGGTTCCCACCCCTCGTGAAAAAAGCTTTCACCACTGTTTTGGCTTAACCAGCCATATCCATTTTCTTCAGAATAAGTCCATGACGGGGTAAGTGGAATTGCATCATCAGAAAGCTCTGCCTCAGCTGCGCCGACATCAAAGAAGTAAGGTTCGCTTTCAAACGATATTGGTTCGGGTTGATTTGTTATTTGGCATGATGTGAGTAGAAATAGAATACAAACCAAAAAACCGAAGTTACCCTGGTAGCTTTTATACAAATTCTTTTTTGACTTCTGATGCATGAGTGAGAGAACAATTTAATACTGAAGGGCTATTTCACCCGCCCTTCAGCTATTTTTCTTGGTATCTAATTTGATGTACTACTTGATAAGAGTCATTCTGCCTGTTTTCACAAAACTGTTTGTAGCAGAATTAGCGGTTACTCTGTAAATGTACAATCCGGAGGTAAGGCTTGAAGCATCAACCTTAATATTCAGATTGGTTCCAGCACTCAATTTCTGAGCAGGAACTGACATTACACGCTGACCAATCACACTAAATACATCAATGCTTACAGTAGCGGCTTCAGCTAAGTTGAAAGAAATATTAGTGGTTGGGTTGAATGGGTTTGGATAGTTACCGTTCAACTGAAATGCCTGAGGTGAGGTGCTTCCCGGCTCTTCAAATTCATTGCTTACCGTCATACCGCCATGCCAGATCAATGAACCAAGCTGTTGACCTGAAGTACCACCTGTGTAAGAGTCGAAGGTATCTGCATATCCAAAGTCAAATGGTTCGCCGTCTACAGGAAACGAAGGAGGAGACTCATTGTCTGGATCTGTCCAGTATGAGGTAACTACATCGGAAGGAACAGCCGGACCATCTGTGAATGAAACATCTTCATTCAAAAAGGTAGATGCACTTCCCTGATCATCAACAAAAGCCTGAGCAGTTGCATTGAAATTAACCGGTGCCTCTACTGAATCTGGATAAGCATCTACAATGGCACTGGCTAAATACACATTATTGTTATTAGCCATAAAGCTCTGTGCACCCAGTGAATCAGTCTCACTTTGAGTTAATTCTTTAAGACTTACAACAGCTAAATGAGGATCCTCTGAATTTGTGTTATGACCATAGAAAGAAGCATTCACGATCATGTTATTAGTCATTACCCCTTCAACAATAGGGCCTAACTCAAAAGCAGAATTGTTACCAATATTCACAGCTGTATTCTGGTTGATGTGAGCGTAGTTAATTATACCTCCACCACCGTCACGAATAATCTGACTGGTAATGTTATAGAAGGTATTATTCTCGAACCAAAGAGTATCAATTTGGTTACCACGATCATCAATACCACGGCCATTATCAGGACTTGCAGATGTACCAATATTGCTCACAATTGAGTTTGTAAGAAAAATTCGAGTCCCAGTACCGTCAATTCGAAAACCAGACTGCCCGTCTTTATCTAACTGACAATTATCTACCCTAATGGTGACATCATTCTCACTTACCCTAATGATTCGTGTATTTAAACCACCCAACTCATCTTCGTTGGTAACATACAGGCCTCTAATTGTCAGACTTCCTCTTGGTCTAAAAGCCCGGCTTGAACCTCCACCTTCATCAACTGCTGGAATAAGTCTTGGGCGCTCTGTCCATCCATCTTCAGCAACAATAGTAAGGTGAAACCCTCTGTGCTCAATACTTCCATCGAGCAGGTAAGTGCCTCCGCTTTCCAATACGTACACTGTACTTGAATCCGTTCTTGCACCAGTAGCAGTCGTATCACTATCAATGGCTTCGTTTAGCGTGCCCACTCCGGGTTCTACCGTAACCGTACGCTGCGCGTAAGCTTCTTGTAAAGGTAATAAGAGCACTGTCATACAAAACAGAAATGCCCCTATAACTGTGACTAGTTTATTAGTATCGATTGTCATAATCGCTCCTTTTTTTTGGTTGATAATGCAATTAAGCATTTGTTAAAACTTATACTTTACTCCAATACTTCCGGTTAACCCGTAAGTAAAATTTTGTGTATTCAGGCGTGTACTTCCGGCTCCTATAAAATCTCTTTCTACTTCACTGGTGAGGTTGTTGACATTCAGAAATGCCGTAAGGTTAGGTAGTGTCGCAAAAGATTGGTTTACCCTGATATCCCAAAAACTAAATCCCCTGGAGAGTTGATCTACCGGTTCTGAAGAACCTAATTCTTCTAAAATTTCTTGCTGATAAGCTAATGATGCCCTAGCCGAGAAAAGCCCAATTTCATATCCCAAAGTAAATGAAGCGGTTACGTCTGGCTGCCCGGGAAGCTTACCTGATCTTACCGTATCTATAATTGTTGGCCTAAACGGAGGTTCGGGACTTCTTGGCCCAATTTTTAAAACCGGGAAGAAAGTTTCGGATTTAATAAACGCAATGTTTGTTGACAGTATAAGCCCATTAAGTGGTTTTGGTAAAAATTTAAAATCTGTCTGTAAATCAAATTCCACTCCTCTTACTGTTGATATTCCGTCAGCGTTTACTGGTGAAGTCAACTCATATCCTGCAAAATCTCCCTCCGTAATCCTCGTAGTTCTGAGGTAATCTACGTCTTCAATTTCCTTATAGAATACACCTGCACTAAAAAAACCAAATCGGCTGTTATAGAATGAAATAAAAGCATCGTAATTGATAGCTTTTGAATGCTTTAAATTTGGGTTACCCCTCGATATCTGCCTTTCAGGTTCATTAATCTGTTCATAGGGCACTAAATTGTTATAATCCGGCCTTGACAGGCTATGTGTGTAGGCAAACCGCAGATCTATTCCTTCTACAATAGCTACCTTTAAGTGAAACTGAGGAAAAATCTCCCCATAATTTTGACCACCAGTTGTATCTGAAATAGTACCAGTCTCTCCGAGGTTTCCTCTTAAATTACCTACGTTTCCTTCATAAAATGTCTCTACGTATTCATACCTGACACCCGGCAGAAATGTAACCTTGGGACCAATTTCTAACTCCCCCATTACATAAGCAGAACTAACTGTTTCACCAGCCTCATAATCTTCCAGTTCCACAAAACGATTTAGCCCATAGAAATCCGAATAAGTATTATAAAAATCATTGAGGCCGCCCATGTCCAATCCTGGACTTAGTACTGAATACCCATTAATGTTAGGAATATTATAATCCTGATTTATAAAGTTACTTATCGCAATGTGTGTATCGTTGTACAAGTCAAATTTATCGGGATTAGCCTGCCCTATCTCACTTACAACGTTAAAGTCTGTTTGTACCGAGTTGTCGTTACTATCTTTGTCTTTTTTCCTAACCTTACCACCCGCCTTCAAGTAGCCATTCAGGTTTTCATTAAGCTGGAAATTATATTTTAAGTTTCCTGAAACAGTCAGATCTCTTTCTGTTCTCCTATACCGATCATTTGTACCATAGAGGAAATAGGTCGCATCTAAATTATTTCTCGCCTTTGCAATTATGTCATCAACGTCCGTTTCATCTAACCCACTATCATAAGCTCCTACTTCATAGAATCGGGCATAATTCCCAAAAGTCTGCTTAGCTAAGGTGAATGAATAAGCTCCCTGCCAATCTACCTCAAAATTATTCAGTTCGTGACGACCAGTTAATACATTGGTATACAGTAGCTCATACCTCTCCTGGTCTCTGGCATCGTATTCAGTTCTGGTATTACCTACCCGATACCTTTTTCGATATCTTTGCTCATCCCGATCTGTTCTTCCAAATAGAGTAGAGAGAGAAACTTCACTGGCATCATTAAATTGATAGTCAAGACTGGTGCTTAATCCATATTTATCTCTTACCTGGAAGTTATCTGCAAAATTCAGATTATTTATCACATTAATTGAATCGCTCTGGTTCCATTCCGGATCTATATCAAATAATTCTGACCCACGATTAGCTCGCTGAATACTTCCTGAGACCAATACACCCAACTTGTCATCAAAAAAGCGATTACTACCATATGCCGAAAACTTATATTGTCCAAGTTCAGAACGAATATCATTGTAACCCGTCTCGGCACTAACATTTCCCCTGAATTCTGAGGGAGCTCTTTTCACTAATAAGTTAATCGTTCCACCTACAGCATCAGCATCCTTATCAGGGGTTAGAGCCTTATAAACCTGAATACCATCCAATACGTCAGAAGGAAGTAAACTTAAATCTACCGAACGATCTCCTTCCGTTCCCGGCATCCTTACACCATTCACAGTAATAGAATTGAACCTTGGCGACAAACCCCTAACAACTACTTTAGATGCTTCCCCAGCATCTCGCTGAACTGAAACTCCGGGAAGTCTGGCTACCGACTCAGCAGCATTTTGATCAGGCAGCTCTGCGAGTCTTTCTTTTGAAACTACATTTACAATTGTATTTGAATTCATCTGTTCCTTAATAGCCGCAACCTGCCCTGCAGCCTGTGCTAATACCTGAATTTCTTCCCCTTGTACAAAGTCACCTTCTAAAACAATACTGAGTGTTGTTTCTGATCCTTCCGTGACCGTCACCTCAACAAATTTTGTCTTATACCCCAGGTATGAAATGCGCATATCATAGCTTCCAACAGGAATGTTAGCTATTTCAAATTCACCATTAATATCTGTAGCAGCTCCTTTAGATATTTCGGTAATAAAAACGTTAGCACCAAAAATCTCTTCGCCTGTTAAAGAATCTGCGACCACCCCATTAATTATCCCCGTACCTTGACTCAGTGCAGAAAAGGGAACCAAAAGGATTCCCACAAAACAAACAAAATGTTTCAGCACTGTTATAAAACCGATTCTTTTGAGCAGCTCTGGCTTTAATTTCATTGTCTAAATATCAGGTCTTAGAAAATTAATCTATATGCATCTTGCCATAAGAACTATAAAAAGCGCTTTTATGACTCATGCTTAATATGCTAGGTATACTTTATATATGCAATTTTATTTTGCCCTTTTTCACATTTTTATATAATCTACTTCTTATAGCCTATTCTTTTGAATAGCAGTGAGTTTTTTGGCTTCTTTAATGCTGATCATCTTGAAGCTTAATCTATTCGAAGTCCAAACCTGACCTAAGCGCCATAAATCAGCATCTATAACTTTAGCAATTCTGGGATAGCCGCCTACCGACTGTGCGTCTTTCATCAAAACTATGGGACTTCCTCCTTTTGGTAGCTGAATAATTCCAGGAACAACTGGAGCCGATTTCATTTCTCTCTCTATAACATTAAAGCCATCCTGAACTTTCAGCCGTATCCCCATTCGATTACTCTGGCTTGAAATCTCAAATTCAGTAGCTAAAAACTTTGCCCTTTGATCTTCAGGCAACCACTGCCACTCTGGTCCTTCGATTAATCGTATTCTTTGCTTTGATGAAAAGTATGGAATGAGCTTTTGAGGAACTTCGCGGACTTCAGTATCAAGACTTTTTGTTTGCCAGTTTAACAGATCACCTTTTTTGAGCTTTCTCCCTTTAATCCCTCCAAATGATGCTGGGATATAAGTTGAGTAGCTACTCATTACTTTTTCTATTTCCCAGTTCCCGCGAATGGCTAAATAGATACGACATCCTTTTTTTATCTGCCCGATGTTGAGTATATCACCAGAATGGACAACCAAAGTCTCATTGGCTTTTCTCTGTTCAGAATTAAGCGTTATCTCTGCCTCTCCTCCACTTAACCCAATAATTGCATCAGAGTTAAACTGGTAACGGCCTCCTTGAATGGTCATTTCTAAAACTGGAGCATCCCCCTCATTTCCCACCAACCAGTTCACTAAGCTGTACGCGTGGTCGTCCATCACCCCTGAAACCGGGACTCCATAATTTCGGTATCCAACTCGGCCAGCGTCCTGAACGGTTGTAAGCATCCCCCCATCCAATACTTCCAAGCTTCCATTCATGATGAATACCCTTTTAGATTCTGGAATTCCTCTTCAGATATTTTATTGAATTTGACCTTATCTCCAGCCCTAACTTGAGTCGGTGGATCCTGTAAAGCATCAAAAAAAGATAATGGAGTCTGACCAATAATCTGCCAACCACCCGGACTTTCCAGCGAATAAATCCCGGTTTGATTTCCTCCAATCCCTACCGATCCTGCAGGTATTTTAGTCCTCGGCTCGGCTCTTCTTGGGCAAGCAATGTTTTCAGACAATCCCGACAGGTACAGAAAGCCAGGTATGAATCCCTGCATTGCAACGGTATAAGATCCTGAGGTGTGAAGTTCGATAATTTCCTTACGGTTTAAACTGGTATGACCTTCAACTTCATCCCAATCCAATCCCAATTCATAACACACCGGAATTTCATGTATCTGGGGCGAATTCAAATTGGCTGAAATATCAGCACATGCTTTTTCTATAGTTTGCAGCTCTTTATTTATTTCTCCAAGTAGTCGGTCATAGACAAGCACAATACTTTCTAAGGATGGGATAATATCAACCACACCATTAATAGAAGCCTCTTCAAGTATGTTTACAGCCTGATGAATACTTTCGATTTGGACATCAGACCGGTCTGACTTTAGGCTCAGAGCTTGCTCTCCTAGCTCTGAAACGGTCCAAATTCCTCCGTTAAGATGCAGTGATTTCGACATCCTGTTTCTCCAGATAATCGTGGATTTCCTGAGCTAATTCTTCCGCACCCTCGGTATCGCTATGAAGGCAGATAGTTTCGGCGGTTATCGGAAGTTCTAAATCACCATATGTTTTGACCGTGCCTTTCAAGAATCCGGACAGCTGATCCAAAACTTCTTTTTTATTGTGAAGGACAGCTCCTTCCAAAGATCGAGATCTCAAACTCAGGTCATCTTCGTATCTTCGATCTGCAAAGACTTCGCTCCGAACTTTCAGTCCGGCATCTATTGCAACTTCACTTAGAACAGAATTGGCCGGGGCATAGATCAGCATATCCTCCTTAATCTGAACGATGGCTTTTACAATTCCCAAAGCTGTTTCCTCGTCCTTTGCTGCATGATTATAAAGAGCCCCGTGTGGTTTTACATGATGAAGTGTGCCTCCTAAAGATTCGGTCATCCCCTTTAAAGCCGAAACTTGATATAGTACACAAGCTTCCAGTTCATCCGCCGACAAATTCATAATACGCCGACCAAAGCCTTGCAGGTCCGGGTAAGATGGATGTGCACCAATGGAGACATTATTCTTTAGTGCAAGCTTAATGGTTTTAGCAATAGTTACCGGGTCACCTGAATGAAAGCCACAAGCAATATTACAGCTCGAGATGAAAGGCATAATCTTGGAATCACGCTCATCGTCATACATTCCATAAAATTCACCGATATCACAGTTCAGATCTATCTTGGTAATCATAACTATAGAAAATTAAAGACTGAATTTAGACTTCTGAATCCAACTAAAATCGTAACGAGGATCACAATAATAGCCATTATATTTTGTTGGGTTGAATTCCTGTTGGAACCCAACAGCATTGGCTTATTCATTATATATAAAAGGAAAATCGCGATAACCGGAAGCGTAATTCCATTAGCAATTTGGGCAAATTCAATGAGCTGAACAGGATTAAAACTCACAGCAGAAAATATAACTCCGGCAAACAATACAACCATCCAGACTGCTCTGAACTTTACAGATTTCAAATCATTCTTCCAGCCCAAAATACCTTTAGTTGCATAAGCTGCAGCAAGAGGCGCTGTTACAGCTGATGTAATTCCCGCTGCAAAAAGCCCGATACCCATAAATACTTTTGCCCAGCTTCCAAGTAACGGTTCCAGTTGTTGCGCCATGTCTGAAGCACTTTTAATGTCTGTAAGTGTTCCATCAGAAGCTGCTGCACTTGTAATCACAATACAGATAGAAATGGTACCGCCAAGAATGATCCCGACCGCATTTTCAATACGCATATCTGAAAGCTGAGAATAGCTTTTGTACCTTTCTTGAACCGTTGAGGCGTGTAAAAACAGGTTATAGGGAACTACCGTGGTTCCGATAAGAGCAATAACAGTCAGGAATTCGTCGGGAGAAGCGACGGGGACAAAAAGTCCTTTTAGAATGGCACTTAAATCCGGCTGAATGACAACGGCAGTTGTTACAAAAACGATGCTCATTAATCCTACCAGAACTGTCATCACATTTACAATCCTTTTAAAACTCCCTGAAAACAAAAGCCAAAAAGCGATTAAGCCGATTAACATTGACGTTAACCTGATATCAAATCCAAGAAGCGTTATATCAAGCCCAACAAAAAACTCCTCCCAGCCTAAAACAGCTCCGGAGATATTCCCCCCTTCATAGGCAATGTTTCCTATTACAATTGCACTCAAAACCATTAACATCCCGGCTATCTTCAAAAAGGGATTTCCCAATTGCTCTCGAATGGCTTCTCCAAATCCCTTCTGCGTAATGATGCCCAACCGACCGGTCATCTCCTGCAAAACAATAGTCGCGATGATGGAAAATAAAAGAGCCCAAAGCAGTACATAACCTGATCTAACTCCGGCCAGCGTACATACGGTTACTGTGCCGGGACCAATGAATGCTGCAGCCACTAATGTGCTGGGTCCAAAGTATTTTTTTAGTGGATTGTTCATGGCTCGGTATATAGTATGTAACTTCTAAAATCCCAAACGGATTTACGCTTCTAAACAAATAGAAATATCCGTAATGTTAGAGCAGAAGTTATCAAATATTATAGCTTTCCTTAAATTCACTATTTTAATAAACGTTAAACTATCAGGTAGCTTTTAGAGCAGATGGACGGAAAATACAAAGCAAATATTCGACCCGGCATGAGTGTTGGTATTGTACTCAAAAAGGATCAAAGATCAGGTAAAATTACCAAGGGTATTATTCTGAATGTGTTAACAAAATCATCGACCCACCCTCACGGAATTAAAGTTCGTCTGGAAGATGGGCAGATTGGAAGAGTGAAAGAAATTCTATGAGCACCCTTTCTTTAAGTGATTTTACTGAGCAAGTTATTGAGTGTGAAGAAGATTATGAGGGAAGAGTCATAGCGACTCTTCTTAAGTCTATAAATAATCAGCCTAATCAGCCTTCGATTCTATACATACATGGTTTCAACGATTATTTTTTCCAGGCGCATGTAGCGAATGCTTTTCACGAACAAAACTATAATTTTTACGCTCTGGATCTAAGGAAGTATGGGCGTTCGTTATTATCTCATCAGCATCCTAACTATTGCCGATCTGTTACCGAATACTATGAGGAGATTGACAAGTCCTTGCAGATTATTAAAGAAGAATATGATACTGAAATAACACTGCTTGGCCATTCTACAGGTGGTTTAATAAACAGCTTATATTTGAATGAAGGCCAAAACCGGAATTTAGTAGATAAACTCATCCTCAACTCGCCCTTCTTCCAGTTTAATATGAAACCGTGGCAAAGAGCAGTTATCCTGCCTCTAACGGGACTGATATCTGCTATTTCTCCTTATGCCTCCCAGAAAAAACCTTTCTCGCATTTATATGGGACAAGTATCTCAAAACAGAAAAAAGGGGAATGGGATTTTAATACAGACTGGAAACCTTTAAATGGGTTCCCTGCTTATTTGAAGTGGGTTCACGCAATCTATACCGGCCAAAAAAGACTTCATAAAAACTCTGACATTCATAAACCCATCCTTGTACTTCACTCAGATAAATCCAGCCAAAACACAACCTGGGATGATGAGATTCTTAAGACCGATATGGTCCTGAATGTAGAACACATGAAATACTATGGGAAAGAATTGGGGCCAAAAGTAGATCTAGTTGAAATCCCCCATGCCATCCACGATATATTCCTCTCTACAAAAGAAGTTAGAGAACTCGCTTTTGAAGAAGTGTTCAATTGGCTTGACGCTAAGGGTTCCTGAAGCACACCCAAACATTTGCTTATTCCCTAAAAATGGTTTTATTAGAGTAAACCATCCAAAAATAAAGGGAGGAAGGTATGAAAGTAAGTGAAATTCTAAATCAAAAAGGCCGGGATATTTTTTCAGTAAGTCCTGAAAGTACAGTTTTTGAAGCCATAGAAAAGATGGCGGAATATAACATTGGGGCTTTGCTGGTTATACAAGATTCAAAGTTAAAAGGAATTATTTCTGAACGTGACTATCGGAATAAAGTAATCCTGAAAGGACGTACTTCAAAAAGCACTCCTGTAAGTGACATCATGAGTGAGGATGTTATTTGTGTAGAACCCACCGACTCTGTGAACCTATGTATGCAGCTCATGACAAATAAGAAAATCCGTCACCTGCCGGTGTTGGACAATGAGCAGGTTGTGGGAGTGATTTCGATTGGTGATGTTGTTAAAACAGTGATCGCTAATCAAAAATCCGAGATCGATTCGCTGAGAAGCTATATCGGCAGTGGCGGTGGATACCCAACCTAGTTCTTGGAATATCTAGTATCATTGGGTTGATGTTCAATACCGACATGAATGTTAGCTCCATTTCTTTAGTTTGAAAATTGAATATTAATTAATCCCATAAACATGCTTCGTAATTTCATCTTCGTAGTTCTGGTTTCGCTTTTAACTTTTAGCTTGGGCTTTGCTCAGTTAAATAATGATCCGGATCGGATTGAAACGGAGCAGGGTGACTTGGTTATCCATCCTGTCCTACACGGAACTGTAATTTTTGAATGGAATGGACAAACGGTTTACATGGACCCATGGGGTTCAGCTAATTTGTATGATGAAAAACCAGCACCGGATGTCATACTCATAACTCATCCACACGGCGATCATTTAAGTCCAGAGGCGCTCGCGAGCCTGAATACGACTAACACTTCTTTCTACGTACCCCAAGCTGTTGCAGACGAAATGCCCGAAGAATATCTCGCGCAAACTACAGTAATTTCAAATGGCGAAAGCATGGAGTATGAAGGAATCACCATCAACGCCGTTCCTATGTATAATCTCCCGGAAGAAGGCGCACGGCATGCAAAAGGCTGGGGAAATGGATATGTGCTGAGTATGGGCGGTAAAGACGTGTACGTTTCCGGTGATACAGAAGGCATTCCTGAAATGCGTAATCTTGAAGGAATTGACGTGGCCTTTGTTTGTATGAACTTACCCTACACCATGGATATTAATCAAGCCTCAGATGCGGTATTAGATTTTGAACCGACCATCGTGTACCCTTATCACCACCGCGGACAAGATATCGAAGAGTTTAAAAAGCTGGTTGATGCTGGAAATAAAGATATCGAAGTGCGACTCAAGAATTGGTATCCAAGATAGGGCTTAACATATGAAGGAAGGAACTCCTACCTTCCTTCAAAAAGTATTATGAAGTGTACACTCTGTTCCTCCAAAACAGATCCCTTTTATTACTATGAAAAGGAAGACCGGCAATACCATCGCTGCCAAAACTGCCGGGCAATCTTGATGGATATAAATGACTACCCAACTCCCGAAGAAGAAATATTTCGGTATGAAAGTCATGACAATAATGTGGAAGACCCGCGCTATCAGGAATTTGTATCTCCACTGGTTGAAAAAATTATGGGGGCTTTTAAACCAGACTCTTTAGGATTAGACTTCGGTTCTGGGACAGGTCCCGTGATCACTAAAATGCTTATCGACCAAGGCTACACCATAAATACCTTCGACCCTTTCTTTGACAATAACCCTGATGTACTGAGTTTAAAGTATGACTATATCGTGAGTTGTGAGGTTATGGAACATTTTCATCATCCTCATAAAGAGTTCACCAACCTAAAAAAAATGCTTAAAAGCGGTGGTGCTCTTTTTCTTAAGACTGATATTTATACGGATGATATCGATTTTCACGCCTGGTATTACAAAAGTGACGAAACGCATGTTATCTTCTATCACCCTGATACATTAGAGTGGATGAGAAAAGAGTTTGGTTTTAAAAAACTGGATATCGACGGCCGCCATATCACCTTCACTATTTGAGTTTACCCTAACTTATTGCCCTGTAGACTATTAGAGAAAAATTATGCAAATTAGGCTCAACCTATGAGGCTGTTTGTTTAATAATCGGGATACAAAAGCTTCTCTAACTACATAATAAATGCAATGAAAAAGTTCTTAATGGTATTAGGGGTCACATTTTTTGTCTTAATAACTGCGGTTTCAGTTTTATTGATCTATGTTTCGAACGGACTTCCAAATGTTGGACCTGCTCCTGAGATTCAAGTCGAACAGACTGAAGCACGTATAGAAAGAGGTGAGCATCTTGCTAATAATGTAGCAGTTTGCATGCATTGCCATTCCCCACAGGAAAAGTCCAAATTCACCCATCCCATAAATAGCGAAATGCTCGGTGCCGGTGGGAATAGATTTGGTGTAGAAGAAAACTTTCCGGGCAATTACTATGCATCAAACCTCACTCCTGCAAATTTAGGTGACTGGACTGATGGCGAAGTATATCGAGCCATTACATCTGGTGTTGGAAAAGATGGACGAGCCCTATTCCCCATTATGCCTTATCCAAATTATGCACAAATGGACAAGGAAGACGTGTATTCTATAATCGCTTATTTAAGGACATTAGAACCTGTCGAAAATGAAGTCCCGGCATCTGAATCATTTTTCCCGATGAACTTCATCATAAATACAATACCCGCCAAAGCTGAGCTTTCGGATGCTAAACCTGACAAAAGTGATCCTGTGGAGTGGGGTAAATATTTAGTAACTACGGCGAGTTGCATGGACTGCCATACCCCCAAAGAACAAGGTGCTGATATACCGGGAATGACCTTTGCCGGAGGCATGGAGTTTCTTATGGAGGATGGAAGTATTACACGAACTGCAAATATAAGTCCCGATATGAATACCGGTATTGGCTCATGGACTGAAGCTCAGTTCGTTGACCGGTTTAAGGAGTATGCAGATTCTACATTTATATTTCATGAAGTCTCAGCCGGTCAGTTTAATACATCCATGCCATGGAGTATGTATTCCAGAATGTCGGAAGATGAACTTAAAGCTATTTATGCTTATCTGAGAACTGCCACTCCGGTTGAGAATCTCATAACTAAGTTTACGCCTGCTGGAGATTAATTTCTTACTCAGCAAGTAAATTGAAGCTGCTTACATAATAGTTTGGGTCAACGGCGAGTTTAAGGGATTCAACTGACCCAACCTTTAACCTCTGCCATGAAGTGGTTGGTTGCAGCCTGACTTCATTACCATTCAAATTCACATCTATCGGAAGGTTAAACCCCTCTACCGCATTCCCCCAGCGAAAGTTCAGCTCTCCATTTCTATAGGCATACTCCAGAGTTGGAATTCGGATATCTCGGAGATATTGATCAAAAACCGGATCTAAGTTCAACCCAATTTTTTCACTTATGTAATCTTCTATTTGTTGGGTTGATACGGTTTGGTGGTAGAATTCTTTATTCAGCCCTCGCAGTGTTGCCCTCCATAAAGAATCGTCATCTGCAACTTGCCGAAGTGTATGTAAAAGATTCCCACCCTTATTATACATATCTCCTGAACCTTCATGATGCACTCCGTAAGTTCCAATCAGAGGTCGATCATTCTGAATACCTAATCTAAGCCCCTGAACATATTCGTTAGCCGCCTTTTCTCCATAGTGATAATCCAAATATAAGCTCTCCGAATAGTTGGTAAAACCCTCGTGAATCCACATATCAGCAACATCTGCATAGGTAATACTATTGGCAAACCACTCATGACCGGTTTCATGAATAATGATAAAATCAAACTTCAACCCCCATCCTGAACCGCTCAAATCTCGTCCTAAATAACCGTTTTCATATCCATTGCCATAAGTGACCGAACTCTGATGCTCCATGCCAAGATAAGGGACTTCTACTAGTTTATAGCCATCCTCATAAAAAGGATACGGGCCAAACCAGTACTCAAAAGCATCCATCATTGGCTTTACCTGTTTGAATTGCTCTTTAGCTTTCTCGAGGTTTTCACGGAGCACATAATAGTCCAGATCTAAAGTACCCTTTTCACCCTCATACTCTTCGCTAAAATGTACATAGTCACCGATATTAATATTAACTCCGTAGCTGTTAATTGGATTTGAAACGAACCAATTCCACGTCTTAGTCCCGTTTTTAAGTTCATCAACTCCCCGGAGTCGGCCATTGGAAACATCCATTAATGAATCCGGTGTATTTACACTGATGAGCAGGCTGTCAACTTCGTCATAAGGATGATCTTTATTTGGCCACCAAATACTGGCTCCAATTCCTTGATTTGAAGTTGCAACAAAGGGGTTTCCATTGCTATCCTGAGTCCAGGTAAATCCACCATCCCAAGGCGGCCGAACCGCCACCGTTGGCTTTCCTGAAAAATTAATTTGAATTTGATTTACATCCCCTTCAACCTGCTTTTGGTTTAGGGAAATAAAAAAGGCATTTCCTTCTCTCTCAAAATCTAATGACTCCCCGGCCTGTGTAATTCTTGATATCTCCATAGGCTCCTGCAAATCAATCTGCATCACCTGAAATGGCTTCAGCACTTTATACTGCACTAGATTAGAACCTGAAATAGAACTATCCGCTATATCCACTTTAACGTTCAGGTGATAGTACGTCAGATCCCACCATTCCCTTTCCGGAGTAATTGAACCCCGAAGAGTATCTTGACGAGTAAATTCGGTTTGAGGGGTGAAAATTTGGGCATTAAGCGAATTTAAACTAAAGGCGAGAATGACAATCACAAGAAATATGAGACGACCAAAACTAAGTAAACTAAAATTCATATTGTTAAACTTGCATGATTGTTATTTCAGATAATTCTTGCCAAGTCATTATCGGCCAGTTACTTAATGTAACAAAAAAGGCAGTCTGGTATGACTGCCTCTTGGCTCTTAAAAACAAAAATGAATTTTTTTTAAGACATCAATTCAAGAATTTTCTCAACAGCTTCTTCAACTGAAAGTTCATCTGTATTAATTGTTAAGGCAGGGTTATCCGAAGCTTCATAATCAGCATCATAACCTGTTAATCCGGTAATCTCACCTTCTTCAGCTTTCTTATATAAACCTTTTGGATCTCTTTCTTGGGCTGTTTTAGGATCACATTTAATATGAACTTCCTGAAACTCTCCGTCCGGAAACAATTCTTTGGCTTCTTCTCTGTCCTTCACGTAAGGAGACACAAAGGTGCACAACACAATGTTTCCGTGCTCATAAAACAAACGAGCTACTTCGCCTACTCTACGGATATTTTCCGTTCTATCAGAAGCACTAAACCCTAAGTCGCCATTGAGTCCGTGACGAACCTGATCGCCATCGAGAAGCACGGTTTGTTTCCCTTCTTCCCAGAGCTTCCTTTCAACTTCTTTAGCTATAGTACTTTTGCCAGCACCGGAAATACCCGTAAACCAAATAATTTTAGATTTATGACCGTTTCTTTTTTCGCGAAGTTCGCGTGGAATGTTCCAAGGTTCCCAAACTACGTTTGGAGATTTCTTACGTCCGGAAGATTTATCTATTAGTGCCTCAGCATCTGCTTCATCAGAGGTGCCCGATTCTGTTGAACCCGCTCTTATCATACCTGCTCCAATAGTCACATTGCTTGCAGGGTCGATGATGATAAAACTTCCTGTTTTTTGATTGACCTGATATGGATCGTAGAAAATAGGCTTACTTGTCTTAAGCTTAACCCGACCAATCTCATTCAGGCTCAAAGAGTCCGAATCTTCACGGCTTAATGAGTCCACGTTAATTCTATAGATCAAGTCTTCAACAAATACCTGGACCGTGCGAGTGTTATGCTGGAGTATATACTGCTTGTTAAGCTCCAAATCTTTTTCATTCATCCAGCAGAGATAAGCCTCAAGCTCGTTACTTACCATGGGCACATTATTCTTGCGAACAATCATATCCCCACGGCTGATATCTATTTCATCCTCAATAGTTAGAGTTACGGAGTCACCCGGATAGGCAATATCAAGATTCTCATCCCTGGTTACTATTTCTTTTACTTTTGAAGTTAAACCTGATGGTAATACTTTGATTTCATCACCGGGACGAATATGACCAGAGGCGATCCTTCCTGAAAATCCACGAAAATTCTGATTTGGGCGTATCACATATTGAACAGGTAAACGAAAATCCACAATATTATCTGAAGCATCTACCTTAACGGTCTCTAAATGGTGTAATAATGTGGAGCCGTTGTACCATTCGGTGTTTTCACTTTTATCAACCACATTATCCCCCTTCAAGGCAGAAATAGGGATATATGTTACGTTACTTACATTTAACTTTTTAGCAAAAGCTCTGAAATCACTGACTATTTTATCAAATACTTCTTCATCATAATCTACCAAGTCCATCTTATTCACAGCCACTACCAAATGTGGAATTCGAAGAAGAGAAGATATAAATGCGTGACGGCGTGACTGAGTTAAAAGTCCTTTTGAAGCATCTACCAATATAATAGCTAAATCGGCAGTCGAAGCGCCGGTCACCATGTTTCGGGTATACTGAGTATGCCCCGGTGTATCAGCAATAATGAATTTTCTTTTTGGCGTCGCAAAATACCTGTAAGCAACATCGATGGTGATTTTCTGCTCACGCTCCGCTTTCAATCCATCTGTTAACAAAGCAAGGTTTACATCTTCTTCCCCGCTGCTTTTACTCGATTTCTCGATAGCTTCCATCTGGTCTTCGAAAATCGACTTAGAATCATAGAAAAGTCTCCCAATTAATGTACTCTTTCCATCATCCACACTTCCGGCTGTAGTAAACCGGAGCATATCCATATCAAGGTATTTATTATCTGTATTTGGATTGTTTTTATCGCCGTTATTTGAACTCATTTCTCGTCTTTAAAGTAATTTATATTCTTTTGATGGTCTGGCTTGATGTGTATTTGGCAATCTAGAAGTACCCTTGTCTTTTTCGATCTTCCATGGCCGTCTCACTTCGCTTATCATCGTGGCGATTACCCCGCTCTGTTTGACGTGCTGAAGCAACTTCCTGAATAATCTCTTCCATATTTGAAGCATCTGAAAGTACAGCCCCTGTACAAGTAGCATCACCAATAGTTCTAAACCGGACTGTTTTGGTTTCCAGTTTTTCTTCGTCCATACGATTCACAAAGTCTGTATCAGCTAACCAAACTCCCCTTCTATTGAAAACCTTTCGCTCGTGTGAGAAATAAAGCTCAGGAATATCAATTTCTTCTTGGGCTATATATTGCCAAACATCCATCTCAGTCCAGTTACTTATCGGAAATACTCGGAAGTTTTCTCCCGGATTTTTTCTTCCGTTGAACATATTCCACAACTCAGGACGCTGATTTTTTGGATCCCACTGGCCAAATACATCTCTGTGAGAAAAGAATCGCTCCTTAGCACGAGCTTTTTCTTCATCCCTACGGCCACCACCTAATGCAGCATCAACCTGATGTTCTTTAAGTGTATCTAAAAGTGTTGTGGTTTGAAGGGCGTTACGACTGGCATCAGGCCCCGTCTCCTCTTCAACACGACCGGCATCAATAGAATCCTGAACACTTCCTACAATTAATTCGACTCCGTACTTCTCAACTAATTTATCTCGGAATTCGATGGTCTCTTTGAAATTATGCCCCGTGTCAATGTGCATTAAAGGAAACGGTACTTTACCCGGATGAAAGGCTTTTAATGCTAAATGAAACATTACGATCGAGTCCTTTCCTCCAGAAAAAAGAAGAACAGGTCGCTCAAACTGAGCAGCCACTTCCCTCATTATATAAATTCCTTCGTCTTCTAATTCTTTAAGATGTGAATGCGTTCTTTTTTCACTCATTAGACTGATGTCAATATTTATGATTTTATAAAAATTTCCGAGTTCTATAGACTCTCTAAATCTGTTTTGGTATTTGTTCCTAAAAGAAAATAAGGATTTTTTAAGGACTCTTTGTTGTAAACCAAAGGTGAGAACTTTTCCCCTCCATCAATAGAATACCTGTAAATAGCATCGGCTGCACCGGTATCCCATTCCATGGTTGGTCCTAAGCGTGGGTATAAATCTGCTTTACCTTCAGCCACCAAACAAAACTTAATAGAGCTTCCGGAAGGCACTTCCTCACTGACCTCTATTCCAAGTTTAGATAATTTCTTCGCGGTTTGGTCATCACCGTGAGATCGGCTCACCACAATACGTGCTTTACCGGGTGCTTCAAATGCAGGACTGTTTAGCTTAACTGCTTCTTTTCCATTTTCCTTTTTAAAAGACCCTATACTTTTTTCTGCATAATACATAACATCGAAAGCAGGAACATAAACCACACCCATAACCGGTTTTTGGTTTTCTATTAAAGCAATATTGACGGTAAATTCGCCATTCTTCTTGATGAACTCCTTAGTACCATCCAGTGGATCAACCAACCAAAACTTAGTCCATTCTTTACGCTCTTCGTAGCTTGGAAGGCCGGATTCTTCAGAAATGATGGGAGTTCCCGGATCAATTTCTTTGAGTGCGTCTACAATTATATGATGAGCTGCGAGATCGGCTTTTGTTAGTGGAGAGTCATCTTCTTTGGTGATTACCTCCACGTCCGTCTCATAAAATTCTAATATCTTTTTTCCCGCTTTCTCTGCTGTCTTAATGACTTGATTAAGCATTCACCTATCTTTGTTTAAAAATTCCATATATGAGGAATCAAAGATACGGCTACTGTTGCTATGATCAAATTCAATGGGAGCCCGATTCTTGTAAAATCAGTGAATCTATATCCTCCAGGACCATAAACCATCAAATTAGTTTGATATCCAATTGGAGTTGAAAAACTAGAGGATGCTGCTATTATCATTACCATAGCAAAAGGCATAAAGTCTACCCCGAGTGAGTTTGCCAAAGATACTGCTATTGGGAATAGGAGGACAGCTGCGGCATTGTTTGTAATCATCTCGGTAAGAATCCAAGTTGCCAAATACGTAAACAATAGAGCTAATGTAGGATTGTCCCCAGCAAGCGATAACAAGTTAGCTGCGAGATGTTCTGCGACTCCTGTATAGTCCAGTGCGCTTCCCAAGCCTAAAGCTGAGGCGATTGCGATTAAAACGCGCCAGTCTACACTTTCCAGTGCAGTTGAGTATCTGAAACATTTGGTTACTAGTAACAATCCCCCTGCTACAATAGCCGCCTGAAGCATACTTAAAACACCTGTTGCTGCGAGCAATACCATGGCTACTAAAGACAATCCTGCAATCCAAGCTTTGTCATAGGTTACCGGAGAAGAGTCTTCAATTGAGCTCACTAAATAAAAATCACTCGAATTTCGGTATTTCTGAACAAAATTTGGGAGTGTTTCAAGAAGTAAGACATCACCACTTTTCAAAGTGATATCACCGATTTTCTCATTGATCCTTTCCCCACTTCTTGAAACCGCCAAAACGACCGCATCATACCGATCCCTAAAATTACCGTCCCTTATCGTTCTTCCCATCAATGGGTTGGAACGAGAAACGACCGCTTCAATCATCTGCCGTTCATTACGAGGCGCGTTAAGCTTAAAAACCTGGGTTGTAGCATGTTTCAAACCACTGATCTGTTGCAAATCTATAATGGAGTCAACAATTCCGGTGAAAATTAACCGATCATCCCCTCTTAGTTTTTCATAAGGACCAGGCGCCGGTATAGCTCTGCCATTACGCTGAATTTCAATTAGAAATAAGCCGGGTAGATTTCTCAGACCTGCATCCTCAATTGTCTGACCTGATAGAATAGCATTATCCTGCACAATCATCTCAATGGTATATTCTCTTGGATCCTTAAATGTATCCATACTGGAACCCCGGACCGGCAATAGCTTGTCACCAAATATAAGCAGATAAATAAAGCCAACTATTGCACATGGAATTCCGATTAAAGCAGGTTCTAGAATTCCTATAGATTGGGTTGATGCTTCATCAATTAACAACCCGTTGATAATCAGGTTTGTACTTGTCCCAATAAGGGTACAGGTTCCACCTAGAATAGCCGCATAACTAAGAGGTATAAATATTTTTGAGACCGGTATCTTTGAAATCCTACTCCAGCGCTCCAATGCAGGTATAAATGAGGCTACAATTGGCGTGTTATTTAGAAAAGCACTCATGATCATCACAGGACTCATAATCCTTAATTGAGCTGCTTTTACCGTTCTTGCATTCCCCATTACTTTTTGGACAATAAACTGTATTGCTCCAGTTTCTTTTAGACCTGCTGCTACGATATATAAAGCCCCGACTGTTAACATCCCTTCATTTGAGAATCCAGAAAGTGCCTGATCGGCAGGAATAATACCTGCTATGAATATGAATGCAAGTCCTCCGAAAAGAACTATATCAACCGAAATAGCAGTACTTATAAGCAGTACTAAGCATATTAGAATTATACCTAAAACTATTAGCCCCTCAATAGTCATAAGCAATACTCATTAATTAAAAGCCCTTTCTGCGAGAATAATAATAGTTAATGCACTTGTTAATGTAGCAACCGATTTTTGTAGTATCTCTCCAGCATCAGGCTTTGCACCTTCAGGCTCAGGCGCTTCATATATTACATTAATTCGTGCTCCATCTTCAACAGTAGGATTGTCTTTGAAAAGCCCTCTTCTTTTAACCTCATAAATTGCGCCATTAGCTTGCGTTAGCTGAACATATTTATAGCTATCTTGTTGCATGCCTCCAGCCTGATCCAGATAATAGGTAAGCTTTTCTCCTTCCTTGTATTTAATAAACCCATCTAAAGCTACATTTCCTGTTACAAGAACGGTATTAGGTATTTTGGGGACTCGAACAGTATCACCAGACTTTACAAATATATCTTGCGTTCTGTCACCTCTGAGTAATTCATCCATGTCGATAATTACTTCTTGGTTACCTCTTTTCAGACGTGCTCCGGAAGCATATCCTTCATTTGTTAACCCACCTGCTCTCTGAATAACTGTTGACAATTTTTCATTTTCTGAAAGAATTGTATAAACACCTGGGAATTCAACCTCTCCTTCTAAGGTTATAAACTGCTGTTCCTTAAACCTTGGATTTTTTCTTATATAAACTTGGTCTCTATGTGTTAAATTAAATTCTTTGGCATTATCTAGCATAGGCCAAAAATATTCCACCGAATAAAAATCATCCTTTTTATCTGAATCAGAAACTAACTCATGTGTAAGCTTGCTTGCGATTAAAGATTTATTGCTTGTTTTTTCAGTTCTTGTTATTTCAACATCACCAATATAAGCCCCCTCTCTGAATCCACCGGCCTTTAAAATCAAATCTTCCAGGGTCATATTTTCACTATACGAGAATCGTCCTGGATTCACTACTTCGCCTGTAATATTTACATATCGCTGATCTATAAGTTCAACAGTATTCCTTAAAATTTGGACATTATCTCTTTTTTGAAGAGTCATATTGAAACTGGAATTTTCATTTTGCATGAGTTCATCCAGTTCAAGATTGTATAATTCAGTGGTTGAATCATCTAAGGTTCGTGTCAGTAACGCTCTCCCAAAAAATGCATCGTCTTGCAAACTGTCTGCGGCAATAATCAAATCTCTAACAGTCTGTATGTCGTCAGACAGCTCATATGTTCCTGCTTGATTTACCTGACCATTTATTTCAACATAGTCGTCAGAAACATCAGAAATTTTGAATAACCTAACCCTATCCTGATCAAAAAGTTTAATATTTGTCCCTCCCATTAAGACTTCTTTTAGAGAGTAGTCAGTGATTTCTCTGGCAAAACTAGGATTCTGTCTTTCTTCAATTGGTATAACCCTACTTATCTGAAAACGATCACCATAAGCTTCCGGTTTGATGCCTCCGGAAAATTCAAGCAATACATTAACATCTTCATCTTCATTTAGTTCATAAATCGCTGGTCTCTTCACTTGCCCCTCAATAGAAACACTACTTTTTCTTGGCGGAATAAAAATTCTGTCGTTATTCTGTAGAGATATATTCTGATTCTCAGTGCCTTTTAAAAGCAAATCATACAAATCTATGGAAGCTATTTGCCGGCCATCCCTAATAACTCTAACATCTCTTAAAGAACCTGAAACTTTAGGTCCGCCAACACTATATAAAATATTAAATATGTTAGAATTATAATTGATTGTATATCCCCCAGGGTTTTTTACTTCACCCAACACATATAGCTGAATCGGGCGTAGTCTTGTCACCGTCAAGTCCATAAAAATAGTTGGTGGATTCTTTAATAAACCAGAATAGCTTTTTCCAAGTCGTATTTTCAACGATTCCCGTAGTTCAGATAATTTCTGCCCCGCTACAGTAACCATACCAATATTAGGTATTAGGAGTCTACCTTCTACATCAACCAATAGTTCATACTGAAACTCGGTAGCCCCCCAAACGGTAAGTCTCAATTGATCTTCCGGACCAACTACATATCCATCCCCTACAGGACCTACTGCTCTTGGCTTGAAGGGATCAGGTGTATCAGAAAAAATGTTATATCCAAAATATTCAAGATTACTATTTCCTGCACTTGCTGAGGTATTTGGTTTGTCATTTTGGCTCGATTCTGAAGTAACTACAATATCATTGGAAGTTGTAGCATTTCCACTTAAATCTTGAAATTGACTATCTGTAGTATCCCCCCCGTTTCTTAGCCTAAGATCTACCAACCATTCCTGGATTTGCTCCTCAGAAACCCCCTGACTACGGGCAACACGAGCAAGCTGATTAGGATCATTTGGATTAACACCTGCCTGTCTTGCTAATTGCTGAGCCTGAGCTAACGTTAAATTTCTACTTGATAGTTCTTGTTGTACAGATGTTTGTGCATACAAAGTAGTTGACACTAAAACAATACTAAGACCCAACAAAAATATTTTTCCGACATTCATAGCTACTAAAACCCTAACCTAAGTTTCCCCAATATTATAAATTGATTTCTTGACGCACTAAAATAGCAAATAACATGAAATTAAAAATATATGAATCGTTAATTCAAGATTTTTAAATAAGATACATTCATAATTGTAATCTTACCTGCAAACCAATCGAATTTCTAACATTCCCATCCACTTCACTTAGACCGCTTCCTATCGTCTGGGTGTTTTCAAAGATAGTGATTCCATACTTAAACCAAACATCAAGAAATTCAGCCGCTTCATATTTTATGGCTACATAAGCCCGCTGTCCCTGATCATATAATACTGTATTCGATAATACGTAGAGCAAATCACTTTCAAATTGATAGACTCTTGTAGTGAAACTATCTGTATCAAAAAGGGAAACTCTGCCATCAATTCGTAATTTGTTGATGGGCTGAATTCGTATATCCTGATAGATCAAAAACCCTGATTCCCAACCTGCACCGGCTTCTTTGTTGCGGACAAACTCAACTCTTGAGCGCAGGCGAACGCTTGAACTCACCCAATATTCGAAGTTGGTACGAATACTTGCTCTCTTTTCTTTCCCTAAGAAAAGTTCTTCTGATCCCCTCGGGTTTATTTGGACATATGCTTCATCCTGAATTTCATTTCTTACTAATACATAGATATTTAATCGTGAATTAAAAAACACCTCAGCCAGACCTAACATATCAAAACCCGAAGTAGCTTGTGTAGCACCAAATCGGGGGGAAGCAAAGTAGTACTGGTCAAAATATCCACTTAGGGTTACTTTTTGATTAAGATTATGCCGTAATCCTACATAAAACCCTTCTTCGTTTTGCGGGGATGATGATCGTTCTCCGAATCCGCTGGACATGAAGGACTGAAAATCACGCTGGTAGTTTCTGTACGAGATTGCCAAATCGGTATTATCTGCCAGCGGGGCCTCAACACCGGCGACACTTCCAAGGCCTCCGTTTTGACTTCGGGCCATCTCTCCAAATACAAAAGCATTCCCCAGCAGGCCTCTATAATCTATTCCCAATACTGAATTCTCCGAACCTTCGAAATCATAAAGGTTACTTAAAGACGTACCCTGAGCAATATAGCTACTGAAAGAATTATAGTATCCACTGGCACCGATCAGACCAATGGGCGTATCAACCCTTGCACGACCTCCTACAACCATCTGATCGATATTATTCTTTCTTTGTTGCTCATTTATAGTGCGATGAAATCCACTTGAGGTTGGAAACCGGGTAGTATCTCCGCTAATTATTGAAGCCGTTCTGGGGCGATTTGAGTAAAAAGCAGTAACTTCAATAGTCTCTCCATAGGTTGCCGCAACACCTCGGAAAAAGTCGGTTTCCTGAGCGGATGAGTAAGGCTTTATCCCGCGCTCATTTTTACTGATGGTGCCGGTTACTTCCCGACCTTTACCGAATGCACCACCGGTCCATAACACTAATCCCTGACCAAAGCTGAGACTGTAATCACCAACCACAAAGTCTTTAAGCTTTCCATTATTGGTGAGTGCCAAGTGGCCGGAATTATAGTCAAAACCCGTAATGCCTTGAAGAGTCTCTCCGGGATCTTTTTCTTGTGTTAGGTTGACGGACAAGTGATTTGTGGTCATTCGAAATCGCTGATAATATTTTACAGGATTCCCCAGATACCCCCCGGCTGAATCGGGTTCCTCAAACCCTTCTCTTGTTTGCAGGTTTTGTTGATATCGAGAAAACACCTCGAACTTTCGGTTGGCGAGCCAATATTCAGGCCTCATATACATTTCACGAAATTGATCTTGTGCACCGCCAATAGAAACATAGGGCGACATCCGCTGGTAAGTTGCCTCGCCGATTCCCCGAACGTCCAGCAGCTCGTTTCTGCTTTCAAAAGGCTTATTCTTTCGGAAATCGATAATAGCCCGAGCAATTTTCAGGTTTATTCCTGGAACCTGCAATAATTCATCAAGACCCCCGCTATTAATGTTTACCGGATTTGCTGCGAGGTCTTCCAAAAACTGGGTCAGTTGCTCACCATCCAAACCCGATTCTTCCGAATCCAATTCTTCGAAAGCCTTTTCAAGCTGTTCTTCTACACTTGATGCTGTTGTATCCTGACCATATAGTTGGATAGTTGAAAATGCCATCACCCCAAAAAAGCTAAAGATCGATATGCATATAATTCTAACTTTCATTAGAAAAATAGCATAAAATCCAGACCCGGACTCAGACCCAATTCCTGATGTTGCTGAACAGCAAAATTGATATCCCACCTGTTGTTGCCATACCCAAAACCAAGCGAATAGGTCAGCGGTTCCGTTGAGAGACCTACCCGACCTTTTAGGTTTTCAATAATTTTAACTTCCAACCCACCCCGATATGAAACAGGAAAATTCACATCCTTAACAACATCAAAGGCGAGCAATGCCAACTCATTTAGTCCATAAGAGAATCCGATCGCAACTTCTCTGGGCAAGTCTTCCCTTATCCCCTTATAGCTTGGTTGATTTAGATTGGTTGATTTCGCTCCTACCCACAGGCTTTCTGTGATTTCAGCAGCAATACCAACATCAACCCCAATAGCTCCACCGGCTCCGTAATCTTCCCCAAAAGAAATGTGGCTGTAATTTAAAGCGACTCCAAAGTGAAGCAAGCGCCATTCATTTTTAATCCCCAACCGAGCACGGGTTTCACTAAATAGCTTGTCTCCATATCTGTGAAATCCCAAAGAAGTGACTCCAAACTTTGTTGGTATGGTACTGATGGCAGACATATCAGTTAACTCTGCAAAGCCATAATTTCGGATGCCGTAAAATCCTACGGCAATTTGTTCGTTGTTAGCTAAGGCCGGGTTTGAAAACAAGGACCAGTCGTAACCGGGAAGTGCGGTAGTGGCTTGTCCCATCCCCAGGCCTTTTGCCCCCATGTTAAGTTGTGCATGTGCCGGCAGGGAGAACAATCCCAAAATTAAACTCAAAGAAATTTTATATAGAAGGCGTTGTATTCGTATCATTAGGGCGCTATTATAATCAACAATATGATCTATACAAGAACCATTCTCAAAGTAATAAAGCAGATCCTTTTTTGTGGGATTCTTTTTTTGATGCTCCCCACTCAAGCTCTTGCTCAGGAATTCGAATGTGTTGTCGAAATTAATACTGACCAGCTTGAAGGGTCTTCATTCGAATATCTCAAAAATTTAAAACCCACTCTCGAGAACTATATCAATGACTACCAGTGGACAGAAGAAGATTTTGAAGAGCTAGAGCGTATTAACTGCCAAATTCAAATTTTGATGACCAGCAGCACCTCTGACTTCACTTTTTCTGCTGAGGTAGTGTTTCAGGTTGAACGCCCGATCTTTAACTCCACGGCGCGCACCACAACTGTTTTGTTAAGTGATAATGCCTGGCAGTTCAATTATCCTGAGGGCAAGTCGTTAATTCATGACGAACTTCAATTTGAAGCCATTACGGGATTCATTGATTACTATTGCTACATGATGCTTGGCTACGACTTTGATACTTTTTCTGAGTTGGGAGGTGAAGAATACTTTGTTAAAGCTCAAAACATAGTAAACCTTGCTCAATCTACGGCGGTAGTCGGCTGGACTAGAAGTACCAATAACCGCAGAAATAAAAATACCTTGGTAACTGATTTAGTTTCCACAAACTACCAGCCGCTGAGAAGTGCTTATTATAGATATCACAGACTCGGTTTAGATCAATTTGTAGATCAACCCAAAAAAGCGCGACAAGAAATTTTAACTGCTTTGAAATCCATTCAAGAAGTTAAGCGAAGATCTACCAGCAACTATTTATTCGACATTTTCTTTGATACAAAATCCCGGGAAATTGCCGCCATATTCGATGAAGCTGAAACCGCTGTCAGGCTTGAAGCATATGATGTGCTACAACAAACCGATCAGGGTCATTTATCTGAATACGAAAGCTTACAGAATTAGTACTCAGCCGGCAAAATTCACTTAGTGTCCGTGACCATTTTTCCCGTTCGTATATCCATTTCCATTTGATAATTGTCCTTCACCAAACGAAGTCCGAGTCGTCTTTGTAGAACCTAAATCAAGGTCACCATTTGCATATACAAATTTTTGGCTTAGCTCCTCTTTTATATAAGGATGGTGTGGATCTGAATTGTTTATCACGGCATCTGATTGCCCAGCTACTTTTTTATTAATCTCTTCTATCGATGTTTTCAGGGTGTGAATTTGCCCCTGTAACTCTTCGGCTGTTGCTGCATTTTCCTGCGCGGCTCCCGAAGTACTTTCTGTCGTTGATGCTATTCGCTGAATGGTGCTCTTAAGATTATCTAAGTGTACAATTTGAGCGTCGCTGCTTTCAAGTACAGTCTCTATCCATTCTTTGAGCTCATTGATTTGACTAAATATTTGGCTGGAAACTTTTGTGCCTCCTTCGGCTTTATAAATATTTTCCTCAACCATTTTTTCAATCTCAGTAGCTGATGAGGCTGTCTTTTGAGCCAAAACACGAACCTCTTCAGTAACCACCGCAAATCCCTTCCCAGCTTCACCTGCACGTGCAGCTTCAACAGCAGCATTTAAAGCTAAAAGGTTTGTTTGTGAGGCAATACTGTCGATAATCTGAGTGATTTTGGAAATATCACTACTCGATTTTTTCAGGTCTTCCATAGATTCATTCATCTTCGCGGAATTAGAAGAAATTGCATCTACCTTATTCTTCACAATTCCGGTTTTATCATTTAAATCTACAATTCTCTTGTTCATTTCTTCGATCGATTCGTTGGAATCAACGACCGCCTGAGAATTATCAGAAGCATCGATTGCCAGCTGTTGTCCAGATTTAGAAATGGAGTCTGCTGCTTGACTGGTATACCGGGCAGAATCATTTAAGTCATCTAGAATATCAAATACCTCAGCATTGTTAATGTACTCATCTGTAAGGCTTATGATTATTCGAGCGATTGTCAAAGTTTCGGCAACTACAAATGCAGCATGTAGCGCTACGATATCCCAACCACAACCGTAATCAAAAACCATAATTGGAGTTCCTGCAACACTAAGCTCATACATTTGAGCCGCATTGAACAGCACATGATGTACAGCAATGGTTACCGCTGCCGTTAATACAGGCGCGATATCTTTGTATCTAAGTAAAAATGCGAGAGCCACAAAAATGTGAAAATGGAGTTCAATTTTACCCAAGTTCTGCTGGATGAATAAAACTGAAAAAGCCATGAGCGCAGCGCCAATTGTCATCCTACTCCAAACTGAGCCGGGATTAATACGAAAAGCTAAAAAGGCTACTCCAAAAATCACCCCGCCACCAACAATTCCCAATAGATAAGTACTGTATGGAATTGCTGTAATAGTAGCTGCAATTACCCAGTGGAGAGCCAACAATTTGATCATAAATCGGTCAGTATCGATAAACGAATTGCTCAGCCCTCTCAGCACACCATTTGATAGTCGGCTATCGTATGCTGGAAATAATCGTAATAATAATCCACTCCCTGATTTGTTCATTTTCACTTTATTGATCTATTTGAAATGATTTCTGTTAAAATTTGCTGAAGTTTTTCCGTGCTTACATCATTGGATATCACTTTATGAATACTCCAATTTTTGTTTAGTTCAGTAAGCACGTAAAAATGATCGGTATGGTTTATTTCTCCGTCCTTTGCCAAATTATCTTTTACCTGAATCCCAAAATCTCTCTTAAGCTGATTGAGTTCTTGCTTATTGAGATTTACGCCTACGATATCTGGTGAGAAAAATTGACTGTATTGATGAGCTCGATTTAGTTGTGATGCAGCATTTACATCCAAGAAATAACCCCCAAGCTTTACTTCTGGATCATCTTCTTTGATAGAGTAAATCACATCCGCTAGTTTTGATACCGAGGTAGGACATATAAAAGCACATTCAGCATATCCAAAAAAAACAACCTCTACCGTATTTTGTGAATCTGAAAGGAACCCATCTGAAGTCACTACACTGCCTTCAAGCGGGGTTGCTTGCTCAGAATGTGAGAATGCCAAAAAGATACTAACAGGTAATATCCAGACGCACAGAAGCAGTAAAATTGATCCCAATTTTTTCATCGGTCCTTTGCTGACATTAAATACTTTACCACCAGCTTATCGGTCTTTGAAAAATAATCTTAACTTAAAATGTGGAATGGTTCGTCAGATATCTTTTTTATAAGAATGACAATTGGATTTAATTCTTAAGATTCAGAAAAAGAGTATTTGAATCCGTACATTTACTAATCCAATTTTGTATATTAGGCGCCCAAAAAAGCGGTTCCATAACTTAATTTTAGAAGACTAAAAATTTAGCGAATGAAATTTTACGTATGTATTAAAATGGTGCCAGATGTTAACGCACCTTTGCAAATTAAAGACGGGCAATTAATTCAAGATGCTGACCGAATGATCCTTAATGCTTACGACGCCTCCGCTGTTGAGGAAGCATTGGTTCTTAAGGAAGCTCACGGTGGCGAGGTTGAAGTTGTTTGTATCGGCTCAGCTAAAGCGTCAGAAACCATTCGTAAGGCCTTGGCTATGGGAGCTGATAAAGCAACGCACATTCAAACATCAGGTGATGAAAGGTATGATTCAGGAACCTATGCTAGAATCCTGGGCAAATTTTTCGAAGATAAAGAGTACGATGTAATCTCACTTGGAAAACAATCGCAGGATACTGATTCAGGATTAACTGGAAGTATGGTTGCTGAATTACTCGACCTCCCCTACACAACAAATGCGGTTGGCTTGAAAGCTGAAGATGGAAAACTGATTGTTAAACGTCAGGGTGATTCCGGACAGGAAATGATCGAGCTCCCAACACCTTGTGCAGTTACATGCTCAAATGATATGAACGAACCGCGTATTCCAAATTTAAAAGGAATTATGGCTTCCAAACGGAAACCTGTTGAACAGATTGAACTTTCTTCTATGGGTTTAGATGAAGATGCATTATCCCCTAATACCAATGTTTTGGGGTATGAGGAAAAGCCAGAACGACAAGCAGGTGAAAAGTTTGAGGGTGAACCGGATGAAATAGCCCGTGAAGTAGCACAACTTCTTGACACCAAGTCTAACGTACTTTAGAAATTAGAAATGATAGATTAGAGGTTTGAATACAAAAACTCTGATCCATAAGTCAAAATTTACGATTCAAAGGAACTATTCATGAGCACTATTTTAACTCACATCGCAATTTCAGACGGCAAAATAAAACGATCGTCTTTAGAAGTTTTATCTCATTGCAAAGCTTTAGCCGAATCAGGTGGTCATTCTGTGGAAGCTGTTATTATTGACGAAAAAGCATCTTCTTATGTTGAAGGCGTTCAGAAATATGGGGCTTCTAAAATCTATGTCGTTGAAGATCCTATTTTCAAAAACCACATGAACACACCATTGCTGAAAGCTTTTGCTAATGTAATGGAGGCAGCAAATCCTTTTGTTGTAGCATTTGCTTCTACGGAAGGCACAAAAGATATATTAGGTGCCTTGGCCGCAAATCAGAATGCAGCAGTTTTGCCGGATGTATCTGAATTTGAACTTACAGACGACGGAATTAAAGCTAAACGGCCGGTAATGGCAGCTAAAATAATAGCCCAGAATGAAGCTAAAGGCGATAGAGTATTAGTCTCCGTCCGTTCCGGTTCTTATGAACTAGCTGAGAATCCTACAGAAGCTGAAGTCGTGAACATCGACTTCAACATGGATGAGTCTGAACTCAAATCTACCCTTAAAGAAATCATTTCTGCCTCTGGTGACACTATTGACCTTAATGAAGCAGAATCTATTGTAGCAGCCGGACGTGGAGTTAAAGATGAAGAAGGCCAAAACCTGATTTCAGAATTAGCATCCACTCTAAATGCCGGAATTGGAGCTTCTCGAGCACTAACAGAAGCAGGTGTTTACGACCCAAGTTTGCAAATTGGCCAAACAGGTAAAGTCGTATCTCCTCAACTATATATCGCAGTTGGAATCTCTGGTGCAATACAGCATGTGGCCGGTATGGCAAATTCCAAAGTGATTGTAGCCATCAACAAGGATCCGGACGCCCCTATTTTCGAAATCGCTGATTATGGAATTGTTGGAGACTTATACAAAATACTCCCTCCTTTCATCGAAGAAATCAAAAAAATCAAAAACTAATGTTTAATGTTAATTGCTGAATGTTAAATGGGCTATACCTCATTTAACATTTAAAATTCAACATTTAAAATTTTACTCATGGACGAAAAGTTTGATTGTATAGTAATTGGCGGAGGCGTTGCCGGACTAGCTGCTGCAATGACGCTCGCTCGGAATAACATGAAATTCCTTCTGATTGAGCGCGGTGAATTTGCCGGTTCTAAAAATGTCTCAGGTGGAGTGTTATGGGGAAGTGACCTTGCTAAACTCGTTCCAAATTATTGGGAAGATGAGAATGGCGGCTGGGAGCGATTTATAAATCACCGCCGGCTTACCTTTATGGACGAGCAATCGACTTTTTCTTTGGATTTTAAATCCTCGCATTTTGATGAGTCTCCTTATTCCGGAGTTGTAGTATTACGCTCAAAATTTGATAACTGGCTTTCCGGTAAAGTTCAGGAAGCAATTGATGCTTCTGATTATGCTATGGATTCCTTCATCGCAACCAATATAAAGGTTGACGAAGTACTGATGCAAAACGACAAAGCTGTTGGCATCAAAACCGGAGAAGATGAGTTCCATGCAGACTCAGTAATTATAGCTGAAGGCGTAAATAATCTCTTAACCCGGCAAGTTGGCCTTCAGGATAAATACGTTCCGGCCGATCATATGCTAACCGGAATCAAAGAAATTATTCGGTTTGATCAGGAAGTGCTGGAACAAAAATTTCAGCTCAACGGACTCAGCGGAATGAGCAATGAATTTGTGGGCTGGGCTACCGATGGCGTTGAAGGCGGCGGGTTTTTATATACCAATCGTGATACCATTTCTCTTGGCCTTGTACTTGGCATTAAAGACATGCGCGACAAGCAGAAAAGTCCGCATGATATTTTGAATCATTTCAAAACGCACCCTACTATCGCTGATATCATTAAGGATGGGGAAATTGTTGAGTACTCAGCTCATGTAGTTTCTTCTGGTGATAAGCGTGCAATGCCAAAAGAACTTTATAAAGATGGAATTCTGCTGGCCGGTGAATCTGCCAATTTATTGATGAACGCAGGTAAAGCCATTCAAGGCATGGATTATGCTATGCGCTCAGGCATTTTGGCTGCTGAAACTATTGTGAAAGCTAAAGAGAAAGGTGACTTCACTTCTTCTACTTTAAAAGAGTACCGAAAAGTGATGGATGAAAGCTATGTAATGAAAGATATCAATGGCTTTCAGGATGCTGTTCATCTGCTACACACAGAAACCATGCAGCAAAAAGTACCGAATTTGGTTTGTGATTTTGGGCGTCAATTCTTCACCATCAAAAATGAGCCGACTCCGAAATCAAGAGATATGATTAAAGGTGCTATCAAAAGACATTCATCTATTTGGGAATTAGCGAAACTCGGATTTAAAGCAGGAAAATCGTTATGAAAAACTTAAAATTAAGCGAACGACTTGGATTAGTTAGCTATCGAAATCAGGCCAAATCTGAGATTAAAGCACATATTATTGTCGACACGGATATTTGCAACTCAACCTGTCCCCATAAATGTACAACCTACGTTTGTCCGGCAAACTGCTACACTATGGATGATAACGGCAAGGTTCACTTTCAGGTTGAAGACTGCATCGAATGTGGTACGTGCATGTATGCTTGTGATCAGGGAGCTGTAGATTGGAATTATCCGGATCCTGAGATTGGACGTGGCGTGACCTGGAACTTTGGGTAATTTTCAGAATCCCAATTCCTGAAGCGTTTTATCTTTAGTCGCTAAGCCATATTCATAATGAAGTGCAGTAGCTACAATTAGTCGGTCAGCGGGATCATCCGGAAAATTGTCCGGTAATTTTTTTTGAGCCAATATCACTTCTTTTTGAATTGGAATTACCTTACACACTTCAGGTTTTGTAGCCAGCTCAATCCACGTTTCTAAGTTAGGCTGAAGCTGAATGGCTCCTTTTCTTTCGAGCAATTCCACCTCCCAAATAGACGCAGCTGATATCGCTATTTCTTTTGCAGCTGCGGCCTCATCAAGTGTTTGCCTTTCATCATCTGTGAGAGCTCCCTCATCAAGCAGCCACCACAACCAAATATGGGTATCAAGTACAATCATTTCTATGCCGATTTGCGATGGAATTTAGAAATCTGAAAATCCTGATTTATCAGGAGAAAGATCTGCTGTTGATCCTTTACCCTTCAGATCTTTCCAGGGAGTGCCTGCCGTTTTCGCTTTCAATTCGAGTTCGTTCTTAAGGCTGCGTATAATTAAATCCTTAAGGCTTATACCCTCTTCAACGGCTTTAATTTTAGCTTTTTTCATTATTTCGTCGGGAATATCTACGGAAGTTCTCATACGAGAATACTATCATATTTATGTTTGTATGTCAACGCCTGTAACAACTGCTTTCTTTTTTGAGTAGATGAACAGAATGACTATCCTTGATAAAATCTGAAAGAATTCAGCTATGAAAAAACTCCCCTTTTTTATCACCATTTCCCTGATTTTATTACTCTCCTTCTATCCTTCTTTTTCGGAGGCAAAGGAATATGAAATTCCTACCATAAAAGTTGAAGTCACGGTCAATCCTGACGGTACAATCAGAATCACCGAGCATCTCACTTATGTTTTTGATGGGAGTTATTCGTGGGCAAATTACGAACTTGCTAAAACTGCATCCTCTTTTATCAGAGATATAAGAGTATCCGAGAGTAATAACGACTTCATCAACTTGAACACAGAAGAGGAAGGCTCCTTTCTGGTTGAGGAATCCGATAACTCTTACAACATTAAATGGTTTTATAGCGCTGAAGATGAAGAACGTACTTTCTCAGTTTCCTATACACTTGAGGGAGCCATTACCATTGGACCCGAATGGAGTGAATTTTTCTGGAATTATGCGTCAGATAATCGAAATAAATCTACAGATAACTATTCCATTGTCATTCAGCTTCCCGAGACTGTAGAAAAATCTGACTTACACTCTTGGGTTCGTGAGCCTGCCTGGGCAATGGAGTCTTTTACTTTAGATAATGGATTTCGGTTTAGCGGTACAGAAATCAGCAAAAACCAAGCAGTCATCATTCGAACCGTCTTCCCCACTTCAGTTTTTAATGAAAATGCAATCAGCATTAGTGACCCTGATTTTTCTTTAGCATGGGCCAAAAATGACGAAGAAAGCTACCGCCAAGAACAAATACTGGCACAGGCTGAGGAAGAACGGCTAATAAATCTGGGTGTTAAAGTAATTGTCATACTAGTGGGATTGAGCATTATTTGTTTTATCTATTTCTATCGTAAATATGGATCAAGACACAGAATAAATCTCTCCCGAAATGAAAGCCTGATGATACCGGGAAATCAAAAACCGGCTGCCATAGGTTGGTTACTTATGCATAGAAATGTAACCGGTGGCCATGTAACAGCTACTTTACTCGATTTAGCACGAAGAGGTTATCTCCAATTAAAAGAAGAAGAGCCTGAGGAGGGATTATTTTCATCCAAAGAATCTGAATTCAGCATTCATTTAGCTGATAAAGAAATTGAACCCAATATGGTTAATTGGGAATCAGACTTCCTGAATTTTCTTAAAGGACGAATTGAGAGTGAAGGTCATAACATCAAGGATATTTTTAAATACAGTGATTCCAAAGTATCCAAGTGGTTTCGGGAATGGCAATCCATGGTTAATCAATTTGGAAAAGACCGAGGCTGGATCGACGACACAAGCTATTTGGGAATGTATTGGAACCTAGGGCTTCAGTCTGTACTTATGCTTTGTGGAGCAGTTGGGATTTTTCTTATTCATCCGGTTGTAGGCCTATCCATTATCTGGTGCTTAATAGCTTGTCTTTTATCTCTGGTCATTGTTCGAAGAACTCCTAAAGGAGAAGAACTTTATCAAACCTGGAAGAATTATCACAAAGCTTTAAAAAATGCCAAAGATTACTCAATACCTGACAACCACCTTGGTTTACACTTTATTTACGGGATAGCCTTTGGTCTGGGTAAATCAAATATCGAACAGATGTTTGAACAGAATCAGGCAGCAGCATCTTTAATAACCTGGATGGTTATTCTTCCCGGAAGTAACAATTCCCCAACTACTATTGCTTCTTCGTTCAGTAACCTTGCTGCTACAGGAACAATTTCGGCCGGAGGTGGGGCTACAGGAGGCGGAGCCGTTGCAGGAACTGCGGGTGGTGGCGCCTCTGCAGGAGCTGGTTAAATTACTGTTTATAATGATCCTAAATTTGTTTAAATAATAAAATCTAAAATACGAAACATTATCAGCTTAGGCTTGTTTCAATTAGTGAACTCGAACAAACAGATTTTATTTAATGCAGTATTTAATAAGGAAGTTTAGATTTTTATCAATATTAACCATTCTGGTCACCTCATTTGCATTTACAGCGTGTAGCTCCAACAGTGGATCTGGTACCGGTACAATGCAAGTTTCCCTCACCGATGCTCCGGCAGCATATGATGAGGTAAACATTGAAATTACTCAGGTATTAGTTAATAAAGACGAAGACGCTGAAGAACCTGATGAGGACGGGGAAGGCAATGAAGACGGTGACGATGATAAGAACGGCTGGTATTCTATAATGGATAATTCCATGACCGTTAATCTTTTAGATTATCAAAACGGTGCTACGCTTGACCTCGGCCAGACTGAACTTGAAGCCGGCAGATATAACCAAATTCGCCTCATGCTTGGCGACGATAACACAGTAGTTATTGATGGCGAAACATACGCCCTTGTAACTCCGAGCGCAAAACAATCCGGTTATAAACTGAATGTGCAGGCAGATGTTGAAGAAGGTCAGGTATACGATCTTGTTATCGACTTTGATGCTTCTCAATCTATCACAGTTACCGGAAATGACCGATATATTTTACGACCGGTTCTCAGAACGGTAGATTTAGAAGAACAAGCAAGCATCTCTGGTACCGTTCTTCCATTAGAAGCTGAACCATGGGTCTACGCTATAGTAGGTGAAGACACCGTTGGTACACAGCCAAATGAAGAAAATGGCAACTTTAGCCTGGTTGGTCTTGATGACAACACATATGATGTTTTATTCGCCCCAACTAACGATGCTTATGCTGATTCATTAGTTGAAGGCATTGAACTAGAAGATGGTGAACAGTTCGAATTCGAATCAACAATTGAACTGGAAAATACAAGTCTGATTAAATAAAGACTTTAGATATTAAATCTTGAAGCCTGCTTCTTTTGAAGCAGGCTTTTTTTATGGCATAATAAAAACTACCTTTTCGCCGCGCTTCACACTGATTTGTCACTCTAGAACTCATGAACACCACAGAATTTTACGAAAGCTTAAACATTGTTCCTTCTTTCAGAGAAGTCTCAAATCACACTCATTATACCCCACTTCCCGATGACTGGTATCTAGCTTTAGCCGATATTCGCAACTCAACAGACGCCATTCGAATGGGTAAATATAAGGAAGTAAATATGGCTGGGGCTTCCATCATAGCAGCTCTCAATAATTTCTATGGGAAAGAAAATTTACTGCCTTATTTGTTTGGGGGTGACGGCTCATTCATCGCACTTCCCAATAAAGATATCGACGATATTAAAGGAATACTCGCATTCTGTAAGAAAGCCGTAAAAGATGCTTATGATTTAGAAATGGCCATTGGATTAGTATCTATAAAAGAACTGCGAGAAAGAGGTCATGAAATTAGCGTAGCACGATTACAATTATCCGAATTTATCGACCAAACCATATTTTGGGGAAGTGGAGTTACTTTTGCTGAAACCCTTATTAAGGAGGAAGACAGACTTAAGGATGTTACACCGATAGAAGCCGATTTTTCCGGACTAGAATGTAGGTGGAGTCAGGTTCCCAGCAACAAAGATGAAGTAGCAGCATATATAATTCAGGCTTTTGGTGAGAACGAAAATGAGACCGTTGATATTTATGAAGCATGCTTTAAAAAGATAGAAGAAATCTACGGTACTGAAGATGATTTCCACCCCATCAGGGAAAGTGAGTTGCAGATGACCACGAACCCAATATCACTTGGGGTTGAATGGAAATTAAGAACACAGCCTCCTACCCTTATAAAAAAGCTGAAACACATTGGCATGATGATTTTTCAGCTAGTTACAGGTCTTTACCTGATGAAATTTAAAAAGAAAACATCTGCCACAGATTGGGGAGATTATAAACCGGATTTGGTACGCCATGCAGACTACAAGAAATTTGGAGATGGACTCCGATTTGTAGCTTCAGGAACCATTAAGCAACGCTTGGAACTAACCAAGTTTCTGGACAATCTTTTTCAGAACAAGAAATTAGCTTATGGGATACATTCATCATTCGCAGCAATGGTTACCTGCTATGTTAAAAGCTATCAGAAGGACCATATCCACTTTGTGGATGGAACCGATGGCGGTTATGCAAAGGCTTCTCAAGAGCTAAAAAACCGGAGAGCGGAACTCAATAAGTAATTAGCCTGCGTTATTGAACAGGTGTTCCCAATTTCTCTCTTACTGCAGGTGCAACTTCTTTGGCAAAGAGTTCAATAGAGCGTAAAAGCTTTTCATGAGGAACACTTCCAACACTCATCTGGAGCAGGAACCGATCATGACCGAATATCTCGTGCTGATAAATGATCTTATCGATAATGTCCTGTGGGCTTCCAACCACGTTCGCTCCTTTCAAAGTAATTGAAGCATCAAACTGCTGCCTGCTCATTGGCGGCCACCCTCTTTCCTTACCAATTTTATCCATCGTAGTCTTAAATGCCGGAAATGCAATATCAGCTGCTTTCTGAGTTGTTTCTGCTATAAAACCATGCGAGTTAATACTCAATGCAGGTTTGGGTTGATTGTGTTCTTGAGCAGCCCTGCGATGTAAATCTGCCATTTGCTTAAACTGCGCCGGTTGACCGCCAATAATTGCTATCGCCATTGGCATTCCCATTGCTCCTGCTTCATAGGCTGATTTAGGGGTTCCTCCAACCGCTCTCCATACCGGTATTTTCTGCTGATACGGTCTTGGGTAAACTCCTCTGTCATCAATGGAAGGACGGTATTTTCCTTGCCAGCTGATATTTTCTTGTTCCCGAATTTCCATTAACAGCTGAAGCTTTTCTGAGAAAAGCTCACTATAGTTTTGCAGGTCATAACCAAAGAGTGGGAATGACTCGATAAAAGATCCACGACCCACCATAATTTCAGCCCGCCCCTTCGAAAGTAAATCAAGGGTAGAATATTGCTGATAAACCCGCACCGGATCTTCCGAACCCAGCACCGTTACAGCACTGCTTAATCGAATGTTTTTGGTGCGCGTTGCAGCTGCAGCCAATAATGTGGACGGCGAAGACGAGACATACTCTTCTCTATGGTGTTCACCTATAGCAAAAACATCCAGACCTAGTTCATCGGCGAGTTCAATTTCTTCCATAAGGTTCTGAAGCCGCTCAGCAGGGTGAAGAGTCTCTCCTGTTTCAGCGTTCGGAGTGTTTTCAACAAAGGTATAAATTCCAAATTCCATCGTGACCTGATTATCTACTTTGAATTAGTTCAATGTTAAACTAATGATATTTAAGCTAAAAAGAATCTCATCTGTATTGATTTCATTGATCAACTTGATTTAACATATTAAGGGTATGGTTACCGTCAAAACAAAACGTGTATATGAAGAAGCCAGTTCAGAGGATGGATATCGCATTCTCACTGAACGACTCTGGCCCCGGGGAGTTTCCAAAGAACGGGCAAAACTGGATCAGTGGATGAAAGGGGTTGCTCCCAGCCATGATTTAAGGAAATGGTTTAATCATGATCCTGACAAATGGGATGAATTCAAAGATCGATATCGTAAAGAACTATATGGGTCTGAAGACATTCAAAAACTAATCAAGCTGGCAGAACAAAAAGAAACCATCACCTTTATATATGCCTCAAAAGATGAAGAGTATAACAGTACTGTTGTTCTTAAGGAGTTTATAGAACAGCTTCTCTCCTAATAGAAGGTATGTCCTTGGGATGCTTGGGGTGATGTTCTTGCTCTACGATTGTCCCCAACTTGAGCCAAAAGAAGAGAACTGCGATTACAGGGAAAATAGCGACTATAGCCAATATTTTATAAACCCATGCTCCAAACAAAGTAACCGGCAAAATACTGGTTGGCAATACAAGGCTGCCTATTAGCATCGCTATTGAAATCAAAACCGCATAAAAATATATTCTCTTCATGGATACCATTTGGTACAGAAACCAAATTATTCCGGTAGATAAAGCCCCAAGTAAGGTAGTGTGCAGATATAGAATTCGAACCCCATGGTCAGCTAACCACATCCCCATTGGGGTTACAGATGCCGTTATTTGCATCAAAGATTTCAATACAAGAAAAATGATAGGCCATATCCATAAGGAAATATGATTCCGGTGGGTGCGAATTATAGAATAAGCAAACAGTAGAACTCCTTCAGCGATTAAAATCCCGCCTGTTCGTGCAGCAACGGATAAATCAAAATTGATGAGTCCTTCTGAAAATCCATAGGGGAAGGTAAACGGTGCCCCTACCGCTATTAATGCAACAAGAGCCGTTGGTGAAACCACAAAATCGTCCTCTTTCATGGCTAATGCTTTGCTAATGAAACCCATTAACACCAAAATCACCCAGCCTTCTACAAAATTGGCTAAAAAGAAATGTGTTAACGCCTTTGGCAATAGTGGCCCGCCGATTTCAAAGATTTGCGTTCCGCCAACCGACCAAGCTCCTAAAGAACATATGAATAACATTACCAGTGCTGCTTCATAAAAGATGTTAGCCTGAAAATTTTTCTTTTTGAATTTAGTGATCACATACCCTGCCATAAATCCATACCAGCCCAACATCACCATTCCGGAAAAAATAACGGCCAGAGGCAAAGAAGTTGAGCTTATGGAAACTGACTGATACCCAAACAAGAGAAATACCGGAAAAGAGAGTATCCCAAAAATCAATATCCACCAAAGTGAATTCTTCATCAGGCGTGCTCCAAGCGCTGCATGGTAGCCGGATATAATGTCTAGTTTGATAAAGTATAAAGGAAGTAAAGAAGCCCATCCAAAAAACATAAGATGAGAATGAGCATGGCGAATATTTTCTAAATTCAGAAACTCAGGCAGCGGGAACACAAAACCCATTCTGAAAACAAAACCTGTCAAACCGGCCAGTACGAAACTAAACAAGGCCCATTGCCAGATTCCCGAATTTTTAGCTAAAGTTGTCATCAGATACTCTATTCATTTTAAATCACCCTAAAACAATACTGCTATTTCATTAAGGTTGAATGAAGATTGGTGTTTATGGAGCATTTATACTGTTTGGGAAAACAATTTTTTCTCAGGTTTACTTTGATGAAGCTTACGGTCAAAAGCCATGCAAACATTCCGAACAAAGGGAATTCCTTCTTCCGTTAAGGTGATTCTTCTACCCATAATTTCTACCAGACCATCTTCTTCAAGCTCCTGCAGGTTTTCCCTGATTTCCTCAAATAGATACTGATCTCCCAAATACTCTGTTTGAAAACGGCACATCATGTTCATAATATTCTCACGCTGAAGCAGGTCCTCATCCGAAAGTAAATGACCTCGAAAAATGGGAAGCTCCCCTTCTTCAACTCTGGACTGGTAATCTTTGAGCTTCTTTTCGTTTTGCGCAAAACTATACCAGCTATCACTTATGGCCGACATGCCCAACCCAATTAGTACTTTTGTTGAGCCTGCGGTATACCCCATAAAGTTTCGATTCAGATCCTTGATGGTCATGGCTTCAAATAAAGAATCCGAAGGCAGCGCAAAGTGATCCATCCCGATTTCACGGTAGTCATGATCAAAAAACATTTGTTTACCGAGCTCATAAAGCGCTCTTTTTTCATCCGCTTTTGGAAGGTCATTATCATTAAACCCCCGTTGCCCGTTTCCTTTTATCCAAGGCACGTGGGCGTAACTATAAAAGGCTATCCGGTCGGGACGAAGCTCGTTCGTTTTCTCTATCGTATGCTTTACGCTATCCAGACTTTGATGGGGTAACCCAAAAACTAAATCATGGTTAATTGAGGTGTACCCGATTTCCCGGGACCATTCTTGTACCCTCTTTACATTTTCAAAGGGTTGAATGCGATTGATGGCAAATTGAACCTCTGGGTTATAATCCTGCACTCCATAAGACACTCTCCTAAAGCCCAGATTATATAAAGTCTGCAAATGCTCTTTAGTGGTATTATTTGGATGTCCCTCAAAACTGAATTCATAATCATCACAAAGTTCAGCTTGATCCAGAATTCCACTTATCAGTCGCTCCAGGTTTGATGCACTAAAGAAAGTAGGTGTGCCCCCGCCAAGATGTATTTGACGGATTTGTGGGGTGAGCGGAAGAACATCAAGATACAGCTGCCACTCTTTTAGGATAGTCTTTATATAAGGATCCTCAACATCGTGCCTTTTTGTAATCTGTTTGTGGCATCCGCAAAACGTACACATGCTTTCACAAAACGGAAGGTGAATGTAAAGACTGATTCCCTCTGCATAGCTATCCAGGAATGACCTATTTAATGTAGACTTCCAATCCTTAGCCCTTATTCCGTATTCATCCCAATAGGGAACTGTTGGATAACTGGTATAGCGCGGACCCGGTACGTTGTATTTTCTGATTAACTGGGTATTCATCATTTCTCATAGTTTTTTCGAAAATGATGATACCGGTTGTTTATTAAGATTTCGTGAAATGACCTTTCAAATTTTAAAAAACATAAAAACCTCCTCAGATCTTCCATATTGAGGGTTTTTCATTTCGGACTTACTCTTTAAATCCTTACCATTGGCTCGGCTTTAGCATTTTTATATAAGCGTTGCTGCATTTTTTGTTTACTAATTGAAGGATTAAGTACTACACATTCCCTTCCTTGCGCATGCTCTAAGTCTATTACTTCATAAAAATCTCTTCGAATATTTTAACCACTTCTGATACATGAAGGAATTCTTTGCAAACTTTTTTGACAAATATGGACTGTCGTTCATCATGGTGGCCAGCTACTTTGGTAGTGGTTCCATTTTTATAGCGAGTCAGGCCGGCGTGGAATATGGCTACGTCTTAATATGGGCCGTAATCGGAGCTGTGCTTCTTGGCTTTATGGCGCAAGATATGAGTGCACGGCTCGGCATTTATGGAGACACCCTGATGACCTTCATCCGAAAAAAAATCGGTAAAAACGGAGCTTTAACACTTGCCTTATTCCTTTCCGTGGGTTGTATTGCCTGGACTCTCGCCCTCACTGCAGCAGTTGGAATGAGTTTTGAAGTACTCACGGGCGGAGCTGTGAGCTGGCAACCATTGGCCGTTGTAACGGGTATCCTAGCCATCATTGTTGGAGTTCTGCACTATGGTTATGTAGAAAAAGTAATGACTGGAATGATGTTTTTACTGCTGATACTTTATTTGGTAGTAGCCGGTGCAAGCGGACCTGAAATGACTGAAGTCGCAAAAGGCTTTATTCCATCCATACCAGATACCGGAGCTATGCTTTTGGGAGCTGCTATTTTAGGTACAACTGCTTTATGGCCTAATTTTTTCCTGGAATCTATTCTAGTTAAGCGCAAAGGTTGGAACAGCGACAAACACGTCAAGAACATGCGCACCGATCTCACCATGGGATACACCGTTGGAGGTTTGATTACGGTAGCGATTATCATTGTATCTGCAGCAGTATTACGTCCGGCTGGCTATACTGAACTTACTACTTTTGTGGCTCCGGGTGAAGCGCTCGAAATTGTACTGGGCCGCTGGGCAATGATTGTATTTTTGATTGGGGTTATCGCGGCCGCCTTCAATAGTATTGTCCCGATTATGTGGACGATTCCCTATATGATTCTGGAAGCTCGGGGCATCGATCATAAAGAAGGAACAAGCAAAAGCTTCAAGCTAATTTTTGCTGGAGGTATTTTGATTGGGATGTTTTCTCCACTCGTCGCCAACGTAACCGGTCTCAGTGTTGTGGAAATGATTACACTTTTTCCCGCTTATAATGGAGTATTTGGCCTCCCCATAACAGCCGCATTGTTATTCTGGGCTATGAACGATAAAAAACTGATGGGCGAAAATACGAACTCTTGGAAGCTGAATACCGCCAATTTCATGCTTGTACTGTTTTCTGGATACATTGCAATAAATTCTGTGCAAGGTGTCTTATCGGCTATCTTTGGCGGTATGTTTTCATAAATATATACAACGCTACCTGGAATAGATGAGCTTTTTTCTCAGCGTACTTTTATCAGCAGTGACCACAATGAGCGTGGAGATTATGATCCTTTTGCTCATCATTGCACTGGTGGGTGGAATTTGTATCACAACCATTGGCCCGGGAGGGATATTTGTGACCATTGCCCTATTTGCGATGCTCCCTCTTGATCCCAGCACAGTTGCAGGAACAGCCAGTGCTACATTCATTGCAACTGGAATAGTTGGTAGCCTTGGTTATCTCCGATCCGGAGAACTGAAAGGGAAAGTAGCGGGTAAAGCCGCCGGTATTTTAAGCCTCACTTCTGTTATTGGAGCTTTTGCCGGAGCTCAAATCAATACTCTATTAAATGCCTCTGCCTTTGCTGTGCTACTAGGGCTATTTGTTCTATTTACCGGGCTGCTCATCTTATATCGACAGAAAAAAAAACTTAAACCAGATAGTCGATTACAAATTGATTCTACAAAGGGATTACTGGGACTCGCTGGCGTTGGACTCGCAGTGGGATTGCCCGGAGGGTTATTGGGTGTTGGCGGACCCGTACTCGCCGTGCCGTTGATGGTCGTATTAGGCGTGCCGATGTTATTGTCGGTCGCCCTCGCTCAGGTTCAATCCATATTTATTTCTGGCTTTGCTACGGTAGGCTATATGATTCATGGAGCCGTTGACTGGTATCTCGCATTATTTCTGACCATTCCATTATTAATAGGAACCATATCCGGGTGGTACATCGCACAACGAATTAAAGCCAGTAAATTACAAGTATCACTGGCGCTGGTGCTTATAGCTTTAGGGATTTATTTGATGGCTGGAGGAGCAACGCCGGGAGGAAGTTGAACAAATCTGAGACAATCTGTTCTCTATCCCCAGATTTTCAGCATAAAGAAAACAATCACTCCGGTAACCGAGACATACAACCAGATGGGGAATGTCCAGCGTGATACTTTTTTATGGGTTTCAAATTTCCCGCTCAACGAAAAGTAGAAGCTTGAAAGAACCAGCGGGACTACAAAAACAGAAAGCACAATGTGACTTATTAATATGAAGAAGTAGATAGGACGAATAAATCCTTCTCCCATAAACTTGGTATCTCCCACAAAGTGATGATACACTACGTAGCTGACCAGAAATAATGAAGAGGTCACAAAAGCGGCAAGATTAAAACGCATATGTTTTTGGAAATCTCTGCGCTTTATTTCACGAAAAGCTAATAAAAGAAAGATCGTACTCAGAGAATTCAGCGCAGCATTTACAGCTGACAAATTCTTTATCCACGGAACAGGTGCCTCAGCTCCTTCTTTAAAATAGATCAGCCAAAAGAGGAGCAGAACAGCTATTACACTGAGTCCGGCGATTAAGCCAATGGCTTTCTTCGCACTAATTTGTTCTAGAATTCGAGATGACTCCGGCAGCGTAAATTTTTCAGACATGGTTAATTGCTTCTATATGTTTGCAAGACAAAGTTAAGACTTGCTAAACCAAAAGGTGAGTTTTTTCGATTCCTTTTTCGAGATATTAATTTGCCACAAAAGTTCTAAAAACCGTAAGAGATGGAACTTGTATGACATGGATTGTTCGGTTGGTCACGGATTGGAGAAAAAATGGGGCATGTCTCAAATGCATCCGTTTTGAACCCTGATTAGCAGGATTATAGGATAGCTATGATTTTTTGACTCTCGTTCCGACTGCTCCGCGTCGGAACGTAACAAGGAAGCTATATCATGTCAATACTAATTACCTAGCTCCAGCTCTAGTGCTGACGTTCAGGTTCATAGATTATAGATTAGACATCAGAAGCTGGAGCTTCACCGACTCCGTTGCGAAGATGGACCTTCGCAACGAGGTTAAATCGTTAACATCTAACAACAATGCCCTGCCAAGCTGTGACCAAGGCGTTCTCTTTCCCTTGGCGTGAGCGGCTTAATGCAAGCGAACGTTAGGGAAAGAGACAGAGATAGGGTCCTGTTGTCTGGGGCACGGTGCAGGACAGAATTCTATTCAAAAACCGGTCAATCGTATTTTACCTGTTCGTTCGTTGTTTTCAATGTATCCAGTGATTAACATATAGAATAAAGTTTCCTTTCTTACTTAAATACACTGGGTGATGAAATGCTGAAACAAACTACTCTTATTGTTCTGTTTATAATCCTTTTTCTGATTTCTTGCGGTACTTGGAATAATAGAATTCAGATTAATGGTGCGGTTTGGAGTGATGACAACTCGGGTATTGCATATATACTAAGTAGCTCAGAGTTTAAAGACCACTGGCCGACCGGAGGCACTTCTCGCAATCACTCTTTCAGTATTTATATGATGGATAGTGAACTTCAAACTAAATCGTTACTAGTGCCTGACATTCAAGGGCAAGCCGTCCAATTGTTTTATATGAAATCACAACAGTATCTCTTATTTGGAGGGCATGATGATAAATTTTCTTTGGCTGATAGTGAAACAGGTGAAATATTACAGACATTTAAGCCGACAGAAAAAGCCGTATGCCCTGATAAAGTGGGTGATTTTCAATCATTTTATGTACTACCCTCGCACAGTGGTGATAAATTAGCGATCGTTGAAACTACTCCAAGCTGTGAAGTCAAAATTAGCCTTCTGTTAAAGAATTCGAACAACTGGGCAGATGGCGCTAACTATAAAATCCAAGGCAACAATTTTGATGATCTGACCTGGGTGAATAATGATTCACTGCTTATAAGTAATTGCCTCGAAACCTGTAGTCAAGAGTATTATCTGGTAAGTATAGATTCAGGTGTTGAAAAAGTTGCCTCTGCGAACGATTTCTATGAACCCTGTACCTTTGTTAATACCAGCAGCAGTTTTGTTTCAAAAGATGGAACCGAGCTCTATTTAGATCCTGAAGAAAGGAATAAGATTTCTAAACGCTCGATTTTTGAGAATCCAGATTTATTTCTCTATGGTGAACTAAGTGAAGAGTATTATCAGCCGGGATGCAGTAGGTTTTAATCATTTATACTCATCCCGAAATCCTCCCTCTTAACAAGTGTATTTTCATTCTGGTTACGTTGCTCCAGCTTTCAGTGAAGCGATATGAGGGGACACCGACTCATTCCAGCCACGGGAAACTGGCGTTTGGGCTAATTGGGGTGTTATGAATTTAGTTTGAGGCAGAGCCTCTGAAGGGCATCACGGAGAAGAGCACCGTGACGAGAGTAAATGCATCCGTTTTGAACCCTGATTAGCAGGATTATAGGATAGCTATGATTTTTTGACTCTCGTTCCGATCGCTCCGCGTCGGAACGTATATATGGAGACTCTATCAGGTCAATACTAATTACGGAGCTCCATTGCGAGGATGGACCTTCGCAATGATGGTAAACGCATAAACCCAATAAGTGGGTGTTACCGATTACCTCAACTCGCACTGATTTGTTCGAAAACTCAACCTGATTCTGACAGCGTATATTATTCAGTTATGGTTTATTGCTTCTATATGTCTGCGAGGCAAAGTTAAAAGATGCTAACCGGAAGGTGAGTTTTTTCCATTCCTTTTTCGACATTTTTCCTAAATGTGTACTATCTTTTCAATCTCACATCACAAATGTGACTACGGAGTCTCGACCTGTCTATTTAGAATTATTTTAAATAGGAGTCTGTTCGTCCTTTTTGTTCAATTTAGAATGAAAAAATTGATAGATTTGCGCGACTTCTGAACGGGAGCAATCCTGCTCTATACGTAAACTCAAATCAGCAATCTTTATGGCGCAGATTTTCCCCAAGTGGACAAATCAAGTTCCCCGAAAAATTTTAATTGGATTAATCGTTGTATTGAACGCAGTTATTTTTGGCGTTTGGTATTTCTTCTCTCCTCAATATACTGACGTTGGATACGCTCCGGAACAACCTGTTCCCTACAGCCACAAACTGCACGTAGACCAATTAGGTCTTGACTGCCAGTATTGCCACACCAGTACTTTCGACTCTAAACAGGCAAACATCCCTGCTACTCAAACTTGTATGAATTGCCATAACCAGATTCAGACGGATAGCGACAAACTCGCTCCAATTCGTGAAAGTTGGGAGTCAGGAAAAGCGGTTGAGTGGGTAAGAGTACACAACCTACCTGATTACGCTTATTTCAATCACTCCGCACATACTAATGTGGGTGTAGGTTGTGAAAGTTGCCACGGAAGAATCGATAAAATGGAAGTTGTATACCAATCAGAGCCACTTAGCATGGGATGGTGTTTGGATTGCCACCGTGAGCCTGAAAAATATGTACGCCCCGTTGATGAAGTAACAACCATGGGATATCAAGTTGAAAACCAGCTCGAGATCGGGAAAGCGCTGGTAGATAAGAAGAATATTCATGCACCAACTTATTGCCAGGGTTGCCATTACTAATGAATGATTTAGAATCTACAGATCGACAGATGAGTGAAGAAGTAAAAGAAACGACGTATTGGAAGAGTTTAAATGAACTTGCCAATAATAAAGAATATCAAAAATACGCCGAGCGTGAGTTTACTGAAAACGCTACTGAACTAAGCGACGGTGTATCAAGGCGTGGATTTCTCCGCGTGATGGGTGCTTCTGTTGCACTGGCCGGGCTGGCAGCTTGCCGGCGTCCGGTTCAAAAGATTTTACCATACTCACGGCAGCCTGAAGATGTTGTTCCGGGCATACCTTTATATTATGCAACTGCAATGCCTGTTCAAGGTAACCTTGTTGGGTTGATTGCTGAAAACCACGAAGGCCGCCCGACCAAGCTTGAAGGTAATGACATGCACCCGGCCAGCCGTGGTGGAACCAGTATTTTTAATCAGGCAGCCATTCTTGGTCTTTACGATCCTGATCGATCTCGATCACCTCTATATAATGGTGGTAAATCAACTGTTGCTGATTTTGAAGCGTTCGCCAAATCTCATTTTGCAAATACCGGCCAACGCATAGCTTTTATTTCTGAAGCGAATTCCTCTCCTACTTACCAAACTATCAAGGAGCAGGCGCTCTCGAAATTCAACAACTCCACATGGGTTACTTATGAGCCATTTGGTGAAGACAATGTTGTAGAAGGAAACCGAATTGCTTTCGGCGGACGTTTGAGAACTCATTACAATTTTGAAAATGCGGATGTCATCGTTTCTCTAAATGATGACTTCATGAGTTCAACACACCCTAATAATGTTGAGTACGCTAAGCAGGTTTCTTCTCGCAGAAAAGTAACCGACACTGATGGTGAAATGAATCGCATCTACTCAGTAGAAGATTCTTTCTCCCTAACCGGTTCTTACGCTGATCACCGACTGAAACTTAAAGCAAGCCAAATGGAAGCATTTACTTATGCTCTGGCTGCTGCACTTTCAACCCGTATTAATGGATTGAGTGCTTTCAGTGGTTACACAAATGAATTTACTGATCACAAATGGATCACTGCTCTTGCTGATGACCTTGCCGCAAACGCCGGAAGATCAGCAATATCGGCTGGAGCTCAGCATAAGCCTGAAGTACACGCCGCTGTTGCAGCTATCAATCAGGCACTTGGTAATACAGGTAGCACGGTTCACTATTTAGATGTACCACACATTGATGAGCAAAGCAGTACCGAAGCTTTCGCTGATGTAGTCGCTGAAATGAAAGCGGGTAACATCGATACTGTTGTTATGGTTGGTGTTAATCCGGTTCATACCGCCCCTGCAGATCTTGACTTTGAAAATGCCCTATCCAACGTTGATACCATTGTTAATCTCTCTGATTATGTAGATGAGACTTCAATGAAATCATCATGGCACGTCAACCGTGCTCACTTCCTGGAAGCTTGGGGCGATGGGTATTCTTATGGCGGAGCACGTTCTGTGATTCAGCCACAAATCCGTCCTTTGCATGAAGGCTTAAGTGAAATTGAATTTTTAAATACAATTGTATCCGGATCTATGACTTCCGGCTATGATTTAGTTCGAAATACTTTCCAAGGATATTACAGTTCAGGTTTTGATAACCAATGGACAACTATTCTTCATGATGGAATTGACACAACAGGCAACTTCAACCAAGTTAATGTTCGGTTAACTTCCGGTTTTGCTTCTGCAATGAACAGAGCGAAGTCAAATGTGTCTTCTACTACCGGAATGGAAGTCGTTATTCGTCCTGATGCTACATTATATGACGGACGATATGCAAACTTAGGCTGGCTTCAGGAACTTCCTGACCCAATGACGAAAGTGACTTGGGATAATGTAGCTCTTATGAGTCCTGCCACAGCCAAAAGCTTAGGTATTGAAGAAGCCGGTGCCGGACAAGACGATTATGACGTTGTAGAAATTACAGTAAATGGACGATCTATCAGCATTGTAGCTTGGGTACAGCCCGGTCATGTTGATGATGCCATCACCCTAACAACCGGTTATGGACGAGAAGGAATTGGCCGAGTAGCCAGCTCATATATCGATTATACCGCCGGCGGTGTAGATGTATATCCATTGAGAGGAACAGACAATATGTTGTTTGCCTCTGCAAATGTATCTACTACAGGTGATACGTATGAAATTGCATGTGTTCAGGATCACCACAGCCTTGAAGGACGAGATATGTATCGTCAGGCTTCTATTTCTGAATACAAAGACAACCCAGATTTTGCTTCCTTTGCCTCAGTTCACACTTATGAAGTGCCTGGCATGAAAGAAGCTGAAGAAATGGGCGAAGATCAGCCTATTTCTCTGTTTGATGAGCAAACTTATCCAGACTACGAACCGCAATGGGGAATGGCTATTGACCTGAACTCATGCTTCGGTTGCGGTGTGTGTGTGATTGCTTGTCAGTCTGAAAACAATATCCCCGTTATTGGGAAAAAAGAAGTGAAACGTGGACGTGAAATGCACTGGATTCGCAATGATCGCTATTATGTAGGCGATGATGCTGAATCTCCACAAGCTGTTCACCAGCCAGTTCCTTGTATGCATTGTGAGTTGGCTCCTTGTGAGCAGGTTTGTCCTGTTGCGGCAACTACCCACAGTGAAGATGGCATGAACCAGATGACGTACAACCGCTGTATCGGAACTCGTTACTGTGCAAATAACTGTCCTTACAAAGTTCGTCGATTCAACTTCTTTAACTATCCTAAAGAGTATTTAACTACGGGCGACGATCCTGATATCATCCAAATGGCGATGAATCCGGAAGTAACTGTTCGTTTCCGTGGTGTGATGGAAAAATGTACGTATTGCGCTCAGCGCGTAAACCGTGCCAAAATTGAAGCCAAGAACGAAACAGGTTCACCAAAACCAGCAGATGGCGCAGTTAAAACAGCTTGTCAGCAAGCATGTCCTGCAGACGCTATCTACTTTGGTGATTTGACCGACGATAACAGCGAAGTTGCGAAAATGAAACGCAACGAGCGAAATTTCCAGATGCTCGAGGAGCTTAACACGCGTCCAAGAACATCATATATGGCGAAACTTACGAATCCAAACCCGGCTTTGGCTTAAGATATTAATCAGGAATACAACCAAAACATGAGTAAATACCAATACGTACCGGAACCCGCTCTTGTAAAAGGCGACCATGACTTTTCAAGCCTGACAAGACTGATTACCGATATTAATTTACGCCCTACTCCAAAAGCATGGTACTTATGCATGATTGCGGCCAATGGCTTGCTTTTCGTGATGGTAGCTGCAATTGGTTATTTGATCTGGGAAGGAACTGGAATCTGGGGACTTAACAACCCTGTTGGCTGGGGTTGGGCCATCATTAACTTTGTATGGTGGGTTGGTATTGGCCACGCCGGAACCCTGATTTCTGCGATTCTATTCCTGTTCCGACAAGATTGGCGTACCGCCATTAACCGCTTTGCGGAGGCGATGACTATTTTTGCCGTAATGTGTGCCGGTGTATTTCCGGCTATTCACGTTGGTCGTATCTGGGTTATTTACTGGGTATTCCCCGTTCCTAACTCCATGCAGATGTGGCCTAACTTCAACTCTCCCCTTTTATGGGACGTGTTTGCGGTATCAACCTACTTTACAGTATCACTACTCTTCTGGTATGTAGGTCTTGTGCCTGATCTTGCTACAATTCGAGATCGTGCAACAGACAAAATTAGAAAAGTTGTTTACGGAATATTTTCTCTGGGATGGACTGGTTCTAACCGCCACTGGTGGAATTATGAAAAAGCATATATGATCTTAGCCGGTCTTGCGACTCCTTTAGTACTTTCTGTACACACCATTGTATCCTTTGACTTTGCCGTCTCCATGATTCCGGGCTGGCATACAACCATTTTCCCTCCTTACTTCGTTGCCGGTGCTATTTTCTCCGGTTTTGCGATGGTACTTACCTTGATGATTGTTGCTCGCAAGATTTACGGCATGGAAGACATCATGACCAACGATCACATGGAGAAGATGAACATTGTTATTCTCGTAACAGGTTCTATGGTAGGATTTGCCTACATGATGGAATTCTTTATCGCCTGGTACAGTGGCGTTGAATATGAAAAAGCTATTTTTATTCTGAGAGCAACAGGTCCTTATGCATGGGCATATTGGGCAATGATGACTTGTAATGTGTTGTCTCCTCAGTTCTTTTGGTCTAAGAAATTACGAACCAGTGTCGGATTCACCTTCTTTATCTCTATTGTGGTGAATATCGGTATGTGGTTTGAGCGATTTGTTATTACAGTTACTTCACTTGCGAATGATTACCTGCCTTCAAGTTGGGATTATTACTCTCCAACCATCTGGGATGTGTTGACTTACGTTGGAACCTTTGGTCTGTTTTTCACCATGTTCCTTCTGTTCTTACGCTTCCTGCCAATGGTTGCCATTGCAGAAATCAAAGCGGTGATTCCTTTAGCTGACCCTCATAACTATGATGAAGAGACTAAAGAATTCAACCCGCCAAAAGTAGAAGTACCAGAACCTCAAGCTGAGAAGGTTTAACGAATATGAGTACACAAACAGAAAATAAGGACATGTACGGCATCATCGCCGAGTTCAGAAATCCTAAAGAACTAACTGATGTGGCTAAAACCATTTCAAAATCAGGCTTTAGTAAATTTGACACCTTTAGCCCCTTCCCGATTCATGGAATGGATAAAGCTATGAATCTAAAGAAATCAAAACTTGGCTGGATTGTACTTGGTCATGCTTTTCTTGGTTTTGCAGGCGCTATTGCTATGATGTATTACATGTCAGTAATTGATTATCCTTTGAATATTAGCGGGAAACCATTCTTTAATGCTCCTGCCTGGGTACCGATTATCTTTGAATTGACAGTGTTGCTTTCAGCATTTGGTACTGTATTTGGAATGTTTTTTCTAAATGGACTGCCAAGATTTAACAATCCTCTTTTTAACGTAGAACGCTTTAAGAAAGCTACCGATGACGGGTTTTTTGCCTGTATCGAAGCTGATGACGATATGTTTGAGTCTGACAAAGTGAAAAAGCTTTTTGAAGAAGCCGGAGCTACTCACATCGAGGAAGTTTATGAATAAAAAGAATACCCACATATCATTTCCAGGAATGAATTTTAAAGGAATGTTTAAAATTGCGGGCCTTTTTGCGCTCGGAATTTCTCTTTCAGCTTGCCAGGGGCAGCTTTCTGAAAAGCCCCCTATCCATCCAAATATGAACATGGATCAGCAACCTAGAAAAGAAGCTCAAGAAGAAAATAACTTCTTTGCTGACGGTCGCTCTATGCGTCAACCGGTAGAAGGTACTGTTGCTCGAGGGCTTGCAAAGTTAGATGTAGCTTATTATGAAGGTGTAGATGAAAACGGCGACTATATTGATTACATCCCCGTAGATATCACCAAATCATTCCTCTATCGTGGAAAAGAGCGTTACGAAATTTACTGTACACCGTGTCACGGACAAACAGGAGCTGGTAATGGTATTATTATGACCGGTGGTTATGGATATGTTCCTGCCCCTTCCTATCACGACCAGCGTTTAGTTGATGCTCCAGACGGTGAACTCTATTCAGCTATTTATAATGGAGTGCGAACTATGACATCCTACTCAACACAAGTTCCCGTTGAAGATCGCTGGGCTATCGTAGCATATATCCGTGCACTGCAGGAAAGCCAGAATGTTAACGAACAAGAAATGCAGGATTATCCTGTTGATATAGCAGCACTGCAAGCAGAGTTTACTGCTGAAAGAGAACGCCAAGATTCAGTTGCTGCTGCAAGGGCACCTAGTGATGCTCCCGAACCAACAGTCGATCTTGGAAAAGAAGTGATTACAGCCAATGGTTGTGCAGCTTGCCACAATGAAGACGGTGCTGCTGGTGGAATTGGTCCAACTTGGGCCGGTCTATTCGGAAGTGAAGGTCAAGTAGTTACGGCTGACGGTGAAACGATTACTGTAACTAAAGATGAAGACTACATCCGGCAATCAATTGTTGAACCGGAAGCGGCAAAACCTGTTGACTATCAGCAAGGCGTGATGGCTTCTTACAGCTATCTTGCTGATCACGAAATCGAGTCGATCGTACTTTATATCAAAAATTTATCTGACAACTAAGAACTTTGCTTAATACATCCAAAAAATGAGTCATAAGCCTACAATAACAGATTCTTTACAATTTCCGGCCGACAGCAAAGTTCCTCGTGCACTTTTTGGTGTTGGGGCTGTTGGATTGATAGCCAGTATCATTGGTTATTTCTTAGATGCCGATCAGTTTTTCTTCTCGTACTTAGTAAGTTTTGTGTTCTTTAGTGGAATAGCACTTGCCGCACTTCTGATGGTAATGTTACACCATATTACGAAGTCCTCTTGGGGTGTCTTGTTTCGCCGTATTTCAGAAACATTTATTTCAAATATCTGGATATGGGCAATCTTTGCGATCCCGGTAATACTTGGAATTCATAACCTGTACCACTGGAGCCACGAAGATGCCGTAATGGCTGATAAAATCCTGAAAGGGAAGTCAGCCTATTTAAATACCCCTTTCTTTATCGCACGACAGTTTATCTACTTTGCCATTTGGGGATACCTTGGATACAAACTCCACAAAGTCTCTGTCGAAATGGATAAAACTAATGACTGGGGTTTAACTGCACTTCTTAGAAAAGTAAGTGCACCTGGTATTCCTTTGTTTGCTCTTTCAGTAGCATTTGCCAGTTTTGACTGGTTGATGTCTCTTGACCCCCACTGGTTCTCTACAATGTTTGGAGTGTATTTCTTTGCAATCAGTTTCCAGACTTTCTGGCCTGTTATGATCTTGTTGGTCTTTTACATGCAACGCAAAGGCATTTTAAAGAATACGATACGACAGGTACACATCTATGATTTAGGTGCCTGGTTCTTCGCTTTTACTGTTTTCTACGCTTACATCGCCTTTAGCCAATTCCTATTGATTTACTACGCTAACCTTCCGGAAGAAACACTTTGGTACTTCCATCGATTAGAAGGCAGCTGGAAATATATTGCCTACAGTTTATTGATCTTCCGTTTTGCAATTCCATTTTTGGTACTTCTGAATCGCGAAGCGAAGAAAAACCGCACAATTCTTACCATTATATCTATCCTGGTTCTCGTAATTCACTTTGCTGAGATATACTGGATTGCAATGCCTGTATTGTTTAAGCATGGAATCCACTTTAGCTGGATGGATATCACCGCTTTCTTAGGTTTGGGAGGCATCTTCTTTGGCTTGTTCTTTAACACCTTCAAAAAACACGATATGGTTCCGAAGAACGATCCAAAACTTGACGACTGTCTTTCTAAATCATATCACCAATAATCGAATTTACCGATGTCAGAAAAGTATAGTTCAGAATTTAAAGCGAAAGTAGCACTCGAAGCAGTGTCTCAGGGTCGCTCTGTGATTGAGAAAATTGCCAAGAAACATGATGTTTCTGAAGAAGAAATCATTTCTTGGGCAGCACAACTTCAAGACGAAGCTTCTCAAATCTTTACTACAGAAGCTGCCGGTGATTCCGATCACGACTTAGTTGAACATGTAGATATTACTACTGAGGATGAAGAATTTGCCTATGCAGTTGGACATGGGGTGATGAGTGATACTCTCAACTATAAAAAACTCATATTTTGGTCCACACTTGGGACTTCTCTTGTAGTTATTTTCGTTATAGGTTTGGTTTACTTCTCACAATACAGCCTGTTTGAAACTCAAAAACAAGTTTCGACTAATAGCACGTATTCAGAGATTAAAGAATTAAAAGCTCAGCAAGATCAAGAATTGAATAGCTTTGGTGTTGTTGATTTAGAGGAAGGTATTTACAGAATTCCTATTGACAGTGCTATTAGCAAAATAGCACAAGACTAATAATCATCATGAGACGCTTTACACTGTTAGCAATTAGTTTGCTTGCAGTGTTTCTGACTTCACTATCTGCATTTGCGCAGGTAAATCGTGAAACACCGGATGCGCTGCAAGATTTAGGCATCAATGAACATCTGGGAGATTTCATCCCTTTGGATGCTAAGTTTGCCAAATCAAATGGCGACAGCGTTGTTCTTGGTGACTTATTGGAAGAAGGAAAACCCGTTTTATTAAATCCACTCTATTACGATTGCCCAATGTTGTGTGGCCTTGTTCTTGATGGAGTGATTAATGTTGTTGATGAACTGATTTGGAAGCCCGGCAAAGAATTTATTGTCATCTCCATCAGTATTGACCCTAAGGAGGATGCGGCATTAGCGGCAAAATCAAAGGAAAATTACTTGGGTCAGATGGATTCAACGGCCAAAGCCGGCTGGCACTTTTTGACTGGCAACAAAGACCAAATTGATAAGGTCGTTGATGCGGTTGGTTTTGAGTATAAAGAAATTGAAGAGACCGGAGAATATGCGCACAGTGCTGCAATTACACTCCTGAGTCCAAAAGGGAAAATAACCCGTTATCTGTACGGTATTTCCTATGATGAATTTAATGTACGCAGTGCCTTGTATGAATCTGCGGATGGAAAAATTGGTAACACCGTCGATAAACTCGTTATGTTCTGTTATCAATATGATCCCGATTCCGGTAGTTATACGCCGGTAGCAATTAATATTATGAAGCTTGGTGGCTTGGCTACACTGATTATTCTCGGTATATTCCTCGGCGTGCTTTGGCTTCGCGAAAAACGCAAATAACCAACCTCAAAACTGAATTTTACTAATGGGCAGTTTATTCGATTTTATGCTTCCGGAGCTTAAATCTCCGATGACGGGAGCAAGTACCGATGCGCTGATGGCTTTCATACACATCGTAAGTTTTATTATACTAGCCGGCGTTACCATTGCGATGATTTATTTCGCAATTAAGTACAAACGCAAATCAGAAGACGACGAAACACCGCTTATCACCCACAATAATACGCTGGAAATTACTTGGTCGGTCATTCCATTGCTTTTAGTATTTGTTGTATTTGGATGGGGATATAAAGGCTGGTTAAACCTTAAAACAGTCCCTGATAACGCATACGAAATTCAGGTTTCTGCATACAAATGGGGTTGGACCTTCAAATATGAAACAGGCGCCCAAGTTGGTAATGAAGTCCATGTACCAGCAGGCCGTCCCGTTAAATTGGTGATGCAATCACAGGATGTCCTCCACTCTTTCTTTGTTCCGGATTACCGTATTAAGCACGATGTGCTTCCAAACCGATATACTTATGTTTGGTTCCAGGCTGAAGAACCTGGCGAATCACAAGTTTTCTGTACCGAATATTGTGGTACATCCCACTCCGATATGTTAGCTAAAGTAGTTGTGCATACCGAAGAAGGATTCCAAACCTGGCTTGCTGAACAAGGAACAGGTTCAGGTGGAACTCCTGTTGAGCGTGGCGAACAGTTATCAACCCTTCAGGGATGTGTTACCTGCCACTCTGTAGATGGTTCGGAAAAAATCGGCCCATCTTGGGCAGGTCTTTATGGTGCTGAACGTCAAATGGAAGATGGAACTTCCGTAACAGCCGATGATAATTACATCCGTGAATCCATTCTTGACCCTGCTGCAAAAATTGTTGAAGGTTACCAAAATCAAATGGTTAGTTATGAGGGACGTCTCAGTGATGACGACATCTCCGATATTATTGAATACATTAAAACGTTAGAAGAATAACATGGCAACAGCTGAAGTATCTAATACAAAAACACTAAAAGTTAAGCGGTTTAAGCCTTCTGAAGACCCTAAGAATACCTACCTGACCGATGAGAAAGGTCTTTGGGCTTGGATGACGACTGTAGATCATAAGAAAATCGGACTCATGTACTTGGGTTCTGTTGCTCTATTTTTCTTAATTGGTGGTGTTTTAGCATTATTATTAAGAACGGAACTCCTAACTCCTGCTAAAACTTTTATCGAAGCTGATACTTACAATCAGTTTTTCACTTTACACGGCGCCATTATGGTGTTTTTCGTGCTTGTGCCTTCTATACCTGCAGCCTTAGGTAACTTTGTGTTACCGATGCAGGTTGGAGCAAAAGACGTTGCATTCCCGAGGTTGAACCTCGCCAGTTTATATATTTACTGGATTGGAGCCATCTTCACCTTCATCGCACTCGCTAATAATGGGCTTGATACCGGATGGACTTTTTACACTCCTTACAGTACCACTTCAACCTCGAGTGTAATATGGGTTACCATGGGGGTCTTCATACTTGGATTTTCCTCCATTTTAACCGGAACTAACTTTATCTCGACGATTCATAAAATGCGAGCTCCCGGTATTACCTGGGGTAAACTTCCGTTGAATATCTGGGCTTTGTATGCAACCAGTATCATTCAGATTCTTGCAACTCCGGTATTAGCTATTACTGTGCTTTTACTTACTATGGAGCGTACACTCGGAATTGGTATTTTTGATCCTGCTTTAGGCGGTGATCCTGTTCTCTTCCAGCATTTCTTCTGGTTCTACTCCCACCCAGCAGTGTACATTATGATTGTACCTGGGTTTGGTATTATTTCTGAAGTTATTACCACTTTCTCAAAGAAACACATTTTTGGATACTGGGCGATTGCTCTTTCCTCACTGGCTATTGCGTTCATCGGTTTCCTCGTATGGGGGCACCACATGTTTACATCCGGTCAGTCTGCTGTAGCAACAACTGTATTCTCATTCCTGACTTTCCTTGTAGGTATCCCGACAGGTATTAAAATCCTAAACTGGGTAGCCACGCTATATAAGGGCTCCATTGAGATGAAGACTCCGATGATTTATGTATTCATCTTCTTATTTCTATTCTCTATTGGTGGATTTACAGGAATTATGTTGGGTGCTCTCTCTGCAGACATTCACCTGCACGATACCTATTACGTTGTAGCTCACTTTCACTATGTGATGATGGGTGGAACACTGATTGCACTGCTCGCTGGATTACATTACTGGTGGCCAAAAATGACCGGTAAAATGTATAACGAGTTTCAGGCTAAGATTGGAGCTGCTTTAATTTTCATCGGCTTCAACATGACCTTCCTCCCTCAGTTTATTATGGGTTCACAGGGAATGCCAAGAAGATATTATAACTACATCGATCAGTTTACAGTATTTCACCAAACTTCTACCATAGGATCTTATATCCTTGGCGTTGGGTTCTTATTGATCGCCTACTATCTATTCGTCTCTTTGTTTAGAGGAGAAAAAGCCGGTGCTAACCCTTGGGGTAGTCGTGGACTTGAATGGCAGGCAACATCACCGCCCGACTTCCACAACTTTGATCATACACCGGTTGTAATCAACGGACCTTATGACTATCACAAGCCAATGGAAGAATTCCAGCTTGGTCTCGCTGATTCTCATAACGGGCATGATCCAAGCCACGAAGCAGTTTCAGCTGCAAAAGCGGTAGAATCCAACTAAAAAATGTTAACACAAAAAACACAACTCGGGAAGTAAATGGCGAATCATTCGACTTCACACCCCACGCATGTACAGCATCACTTTGTTGACTCCGATCAGCAATTTGATACTGCGAAAATGGGTATGTGGGTGTTCTTGGTAAACGAAATCCTTTTCTTTGGCGGATTATTCTGTGCTTACATTATATACAGAGCATGGTATCCGGAACTCTTCACCGAAGCAGCACTCGAGCTCAATACCTTTTGGGGTGCGGTCAATACCGTTGTCCTTATTGGTAGTAGTTTAACGGTTGCAATGGCTATCCGGTCTGCCCAGAAAGACCAAATTGAAGGGCTCAAGAAAAACCTTTTAATCACTATTGGACTCGCAGTTGTCTTTATGGTAATTAAAGGATTTGAGTACGCACACAAGTTTGAACTTGGTATTTTCCCAGGTGAATATTACACCTATGAGGGATTAGAGCACGCTCAGGCCGCTGTATTCTTTAGTATTTATTACATGCTTACAGGCGTTCACGCATTGCACGTAATTATTGGAATCGGTCTTATTTACTGGATTTACAGACGCGCCAGTAAAGGAGAATTCAGTAGTGAATACTACACTCCTGTTGAGATTACCGGGCTGTACTGGCACTTGGTTGACCTTATCTGGATCTTCCTGTTCCCACTTCTCTATCTTATTGAATGACCCATTTACTCTAAACGATTTTAACTATGAGCGAACATAATCACGAACATCATGTTTCTTCTGCAGGCCAGCTTTGGGCCGTAGGTACTGCATTATTAATTTTGACTATCATTACGGTAGTCCTTGCTAAATTTGTAGCTATACCACCTCCATTTGATGTAGTAACAGCAATGGCTGTTGCATTGGTTAAAGCATTTTTGGTAGCCGCATTTTTCATGAACCTTTATTGGGATGTAAAATTCAATGCCATGTTACTAATCATGGCAGCTACTTTTTTCATCTTGATGGTAGCTGTTACACTGCTAGATACTATGTATAGAAATGATGTAGTACCCTCCTTCTAAATCTTTAGAAGAAGCAATATTTTTAAGCCCGGTTCATTTTATGAATCGGGTTTTTTTATTGGCTGAATTATGCTTGTAAATAATTATAGCCTATTCTGAATCCTCTTCTCTGATTGTTATATTCGAATAACTAAAAAAGACAGTACATGAGCTTATCAAAAACTACTTTAGGTCCATTTGAACTCTATACCATAGAAACGGGAGACTTTCGCCTTGATGGAGGTGCCATGTTTGGAGTGGTTCCTAAAACCCTCTGGTCAAGAGGCCTTGCTGCGGATGATAACAACCGAATCCCAATGACCATGCGATGCCTCCTAATTAAATCAAATAATACCGGTAAGGTTTACTTGGTTGATAATGGAGCCGGCACCAAGTTTAGTGATAAGATGGAAGGCATCTATCAATTGAAGTATAAAGACAAGAATCTTGAAAATTCACTGAAATATCATGGGTTTTCTATTGAAGATATTTCAGATATCATTTTCACCCATCTTCACTTCGATCACTGTGGGGGCAGCAGTTTCTATAATGAATTTGAAGAACTTGAGCTCACTTTCCCTGATGCCAATTATCACGTTGTAGACAAACATTGGGATAATGCGAATAATCCCAATGCCCGGGAGAAAGCCAGTTTTCTCCCTGAAAATATTCAACCGATCAAAGATTCCGGTAAGCTGAACCTGGTAGCCGAGAATCACGAGTATGAAAAAGGACTCTCTGCCCTTAGTGTAAATGGACATACAATTGGGCAACAGCTTCCGGTAATTAAAGCTGATGGGAAAACACTCGTTTTTGTTGCCGATCTTTTACCTACCCACGTTCATGTTCCACTTCCTTGGGTAATGGGGTATGATATGTATCCTGTGCAAACGCTGGACGAAAAAGAAGCGTTTTTAAAGCAGGCATCAAAGAATGAATGGTATCTGTATTTGGAACATGATGCTCATGAAGAAGTTATCCGTGTCCAACATGAAGAAGGAAGATTTTCTGTTGCAGAAACTTTGAGCCTAAATGATCTTTAATTGAAATAAAGAGCAATGATTTCAGTTTTTATTGCACCTTTATGCCTTATAAAATTCTATGAAAAATTCTGATCAACAACACTCTTCGGTATCTGTTGAGAAACAGCTAAAAGCTGCTTATAAAAGTCTGCTTGTAAAGAAGAACATCAGTTCTTTTCTGAGGTCTGCTTTCATTCTTCTCATTGGAGTAACGGCTTTCGTCATACTTGAGCATGTATTCTACTTGTCGATAGCTACCAAATCTGTTTTGCTCCTCCTTCTGATATCAGCATCCGGGTTCTCACTTTGGAAAGACTATGCTAAGATTGATCCCACCGGTTTTAAAAAATTCTATAGAACCTTTAGCCGTGAGAGTAATCTACCCGAACTAAAAGACACTTTAGACTTAGAGAAATCAACACAGGGTAATCGGGCTTTAGTTGACGCTGCTATTATCCAGAATCTTAGCAAAATTGAGCCAAAACGGCTTGAAGATATCCTTAATAATTATATCAGAGAATCTGCCTATTACAAGTATTACACGCTATTTATAGGCTTATCTATAGCCTCTCTTATTGTGTTTTGTTTTACAGCTATCAACTTCAATGCAGCAACACAGCGCTCTTTTTCATTTTGGGAAAGTTTTGAGAAACCAAATCCTTACCAATATGTCATCAATCCTGGAAATATCACCATTGAACAGGGAAGTCCATTTCAGGTTGATATAGAATTTCAGGGCGACTTAGTTCCCGATAACGTAAGCCTTCAGATTAAAACTTCTGTTGAAGAAAATTTCAGAACGCGTGCCATGGAGTTATCGGGGCTTAGCTTTAGTTCTATACCACTAGACCTGAATAATGATTTACAGTATTACGTGCAGATGGACGGATACAAAAGCGAAGTATTTAAAGCAGATGTGCAACTTCGCCCAAGGTTCAGTGAGTTACAGGCCACCATCATTCCGCCTTCCTATACAGAATTAGATTCGACAACCGTCACCTACCCAATTTCACAAATAAGACCTTATGAAGGCTCAACTTTAAAACTATCAGGCAGACTCAATAAGTCCGTCTCTTTCCTTCAACTTTACACTACTAATGAGCTGTTGGATCTATATGTGCAGAACGACAGCACTTTCAAGTATCAGATTCCGGTTAAAGAACCCGATACACTTGGTTTTCATATAGAAGATCAAAACGGACTTACCAGTCAAAATCCATTTCAAATAGTAGTAGCCCCCCAATTTGATCAATATCCTTTAGTGGAAATTATTGAGCCCGAACAATCCATTCAGGAAGTAAATCCTACTGAAATTGAAATCCTGTTTCGTGCTACAGATGACTTTGGGCTTACTGCTGCATCACTCAACTATGAATTGCGAAGAGCTTATGTAGAAGAACCATTAACCGGATCTATAGCATTAGACAGACCGCAAGAGTCGGTATTACAACCTTTCGTTTGGGGATTGGAGTCCTTTGGACTAAAACCTCAGGATGAACTCACCTTCTGGATTACCGTTAGTGATAACGATGGATACAATGGCTTTAAGTCTGCAAATTCTCAAAAACTGGTTCTCACCGTACCTTCTCTGGTAGATTATTTTGAAGACATCGACAAGAAAGAGGAGGATGTTGAAACTGACCTTGATGAAATCTCGGAAGCTTTTGAACAAACTCAAAAACAATATGAGCAGTTCAAAGAACGAATGAAGGACAATCCTGAAAACGCTGGCTATGAAGAGAGAAGAGAGTTAGAGCAGGTTCAAAAACAGCAGGAAGAAGTCCAGAAGAAAATTGATGAACTCAATAAGAAGTTTAGTGAGCTGAAGGAAGAGCTAAGCAAAGACAATATGCTCTCTGAAGAAACTCAAAAAGCTTATGAAGAACTTCAAAAGTTGATGGAGGAAATTGATGACCCTGAGTACCTGAAGGCTATGGAGAAGTTGAAAGAACAGCTCAGCCAAATGAATCCGGAACAGATGAGTGAAGCTATTGAAAACCTGGAGTTCAATGAAAAGCTGTACAAAGAGCGCCTTGAAAGAACCATTGAACTATTCAAAGAGCTGAAGTTGAATTCTGACTTAGACAAGCTGGCAAAGTCTTTCGAAGATATGGCTCGAAAAGAGCAAGAGCGACAAGAAACAGATGGAGAACCCCAAACATCCAAAGAACAACAAGCACTTGAACAAACGCTCAAAGAAAATGAACAGCTTAAAAGCCAGGTCGATTCTTTGTCTCAGAATACTTCAGATAAAAATAAACAAACTGTAAGTGAGTATCAGGAGCAAACAAAACAGGAGCTTGAAAAAATTAGCGAACAACTTGAGAAGGAAATAGGCGAGAAAAATTCTGGTGATAATTCAGGCGAAAAGCAGGAAGGTCAACAGGGACAAAAGCAAGATCAGAATCAACAGCAACAACGTCAGCAGCAGTATCAGCAAATGGCTGAGAAAACCCGAAGCATGATGCAAAGCATGGGGCAACAACAGCAGCAGATTAATATCGCTGGACTTCAATACATTTTATATTCATTATTAAATCTTTCCCTGGAACAAGAAGATCTGACCACTCTTGCCTCTGCAACAGAAAATAGAAGTCAGGCTTATGTAAGCTATGCACGAAATCAGCGTAATGTGGAAGGTATTTTTAAGGCTGTCTCTGATTCTCTTTACCAACTTTCTGCTCAAATTCCTCAGTTTTCTAATCAAATCAATGAGAAGAAATTAGAGGTTGAAAAGAGGTTGCAGCGTTCATTAGAACAGATGTCAGAACGAAATAGAAGTCAGTCATCCGTTGCATCCCGGCAGGCTTTGGGTGGAATCAACGATATTGCCTTTATGATTGCTTCTTTGCTTGAGCAGTTGCAGAACTCCCAAAATAGCAGCGGGGGCGGTGCAGGAAGTATGAGCATGCAGCAGATGATGGAACAGCTTAGTCAGTCCGGTGAGCAGCAGCAGAAGCTCAATCAGATGATGCAGGACATGATCAACGACATGCAGGGAGAACGACTCTCTCAGGACCAAATGGAGCGTTTGAATCAAATCGCCAAACAACAAAATCAGATTCGCAAACAACTGCAGCAGCTCCAGCAACAAGGCGAAATGGACGGAGATCAGATTGGCAGTGAATTGCAGCGCATGATTGAAGACATGGAAGATACCATCAACGATCTCCGAGGAGGTTCTACAGACCCCATTATGATTGAGCGCCAGCAAAATATTTTATCACGAATGCTACAAGCTGAACAGGCTATGCAAGAGCGGGATGAAGAAGACAAGCGAGAAGGAAACATTGCCGAGAATTACGATCAGAACCGACCTCCGGAACTGACCCTTGAGGAGCTTGAGAAACAGATTCGGAATCGTCTCAACGATCCCAACTTCACCAAATATTCTCCTGACTATCAGCGCCTAATTGAAAACTACTTTGAGTTATTGAAAGAGCTTAGAGAACGTCAAAGTGTTCTCTGAAAAATATTTAGGGCAGATCAAACTGATTGAAGCTCTTTCTTATTATGCTCAACTAGATACTCGTAAGCTTCAAGTACACCTGCTGTGGTCTCTTTAGTTACAATCTCAGCTGTGTCTTTCACAAACGACTTAGCATTTATTGGGGCGAACGACTTCCCAACAATCTTTAAACCCGGCAGGTCTCCACTGCTATCTCCGATATAAGCTACTTCGCTTAAATCGAGATTAAGCAATTCACATAGATTTGTAATCCCCTCTCCTTTATTGGCTTTTTTCAGGATGATGTTCACGGATATATCAGTAGCATGAACCTCGAACATAGGATATCTCTCCGGGATGTAGTTCAAAATCTCCTCATGCATGTGAGCTACTTTAGCAGGATCAGGATTGACCAAGCCGGCATCCGTATATTTAGAGAATTCTGGATACGTGCCTTTATAATTCTTGATCAGCGTATTGTCGATCCATTCTTTGATTTCAGTAACAGCCAATTTTGCCTGATCATCAAAGTGAGAATTCCATGTTATTTCATTTGTTTTAATATCATACATACCTCCCCCGCTTTCAAATACCATCGGAGTGTCAATATCTAACCATTGAGCTACTGCTTCAACATAAGGAAATGGCCTGCCTGAGCAGATGGTAAGAGCCGGAATTTCTTCAACTTCCTTACTTCTGATATTTAACTCTTTTATTTTTGAAATAGCTTCCCAATCCGGACTTATAAAAGGGTGGGAAATACACCCATCCAAATCAGTGATGAATAGCTTGATCATAATATTTTTTAAGTGAGTAAATTAATAAGTGAGACAATGAGAGAAATAATTTATCTACCAAAATCATCCTCGAGTCGAACAATATCTTCCTCATCTGATGGGTTCTTGGGATCAGTATGTTGCCATATTTCAGCAATTATTCCCCAATTTTTAAGACCGACCAGACGATGCCTCTCTCCTTTTTCTAAGGTAATTAGGTCTCCCGCTTTATATGTCTTCACCTCATTTTGTTCATCCGTTTTACTGCGAACTACGCCTACAGGTCCTTCAACAACCTGCCACATTTCCGCTCGCCTGTGGTGATATTGCCATGAAAGTCTTTTACCGGGTTCAACCAATAAGATCTTAGGGCTTAGTTTACCGGAGATATTGACATCGCTCATTTCAACTTCATCATCGAAATAAGTATCTATAAATTTCTGAGCCTGATCTTCGTTTATAACAAAAAATCCACCCCATGGGCGCCCAAAGTCGTGATCATCTATTTCAAATCCCTGGTCCTTTAATTTCTTTTCCACATCTTTAAAAAGCTGCTCCTTATCGCTATTCGTCATTTCGAAAATATTTGATGTATTAGTCTTTTTTAGAAGTGTAAGAGGGGATCAAAACTGAAACCACCAAGCATAATAAAGCCAAAGATCCCATCCACTGATATTGGTTTTTATAGTCGGCATATTCCTGGCTGGCAAACTCTCCTTTTTCAAGATCATCCATTCGGGCTAAAAAACCATCGATCCCGTCATTTCCACGCTCTATAGAGTAATACTCTCCTTCAGCTTGATTGGCTATACTTCTAAGGGTTTGAGTCTGCAGCTTCGTGGTTACAACACGGCCTTCATTATCTCGCTTATATCCAATCAGTTCATCCGAACCTTCTTCGTATAGTGGTATTGTCGTTCCTTCAGTAGTACCAACACCCAGCGTATAAACTGAAATGCCCTCATTCACCAAATTGTTTAGTGCTTCCTCGTAAGACTGACCATGATCTTCTCCGTCAGATATAATCAAAAGAACCTTGGCTGCTTCCGTCGCATTTTCATCAAGTGCCTGAAAAGCTTCCAAACCAGTTTCCATAGCTGATTTAAAATCTGTCGCCGAGCTTGGCATCTGATCAGTATCTGCAATATCCAGGAATAATCTAAGGGCAGAATAGTCGAGCGTCATAGGACTTTGGAGATACGCTTCCCCGGTAAAAACAATTAAACCAACACGATCACCCTTTAGTCGCTCTATCAATCTATTGATCTCAAACTTAGCTTTCTCCAATCTGCTGGGGCGAACATCTTCAGCATTCATACTTGCTGAAAGATCCAAGGCAACCAGCATATCAATACCCTGTCGCTTTACTTCCCGAACTTCGGTTCCAATTTTTGGCCCGGCTAATGAAACAATCAGGAAGAACAAACCTGATAGTATAAATACAGTTTTTAAACTGTTCCCCAAAGACCAATATCCGTTCCTAAGAGCAGAAAAGAGTTCTTTCCCAAAATATTGCTCTTTTAAACTTCTGGCTCTATTTGATCTCCACCAAGCAAGTGCAATACCTGCAGGTATCAAAGCAAGAAACCACAAAAATAAAGACTGTTCCCAGATCATAGAATAAAGTATTTATGAAGCCTTAAGATAGAAATTTAAGATTCCTTCTTGCAGTAATAAATTTAAAAATAATTACCTTTTTAAAGCCTGTGTAATTACCTCAACTACTTTCTCCATCTCATTATCTCTTAGTTCCGGGAAAATTGGAATAGATAAAGCCTGCTTGCTGGCGCAGTGAGAAACAGGACAATCCTTAGGTTCATATCCCAAATAAGCAAAGCACTCCTGCTCATGCAGTGGAATTGGATAGTACACAGAGTGTCCGATATTATGATTGGAAAGTGCTTTTGCTACAGCCTCTCTTCTGCTTGTCCTAATAGTGTACTGATGATAGATATGCCTTCCGTCTGTACCTTCCGACCCTGTAGTTTCGCTGGGAAGGATAACTTTCGTGTCCTCCAAGTTACAATCATTGCCACCCATAGCTTGACAGGTTCCTGCGCAATTACCAAGATCACCAACCACACCCGCTTCCGTAAAAAGCCTCTTGTACTGACTTGCTATTTCTTTTCTCCGATCAGACCAATCATCTAGATACTTAAGCTTCACAGATAGCACAGCAGCCTGAATGGCATCTAAACGACTGTTTATGCCTACTAAACTATGATGATATTTGGGTTTTGCTCCATGTAATCGAAGAATGTCCAATTCTTTAGCTCGCTTCTCATCCTTTACAGTAACTAAGCCTGCATCACCGAATGCACCCAGATTTTTACTTGGAAAAAAACTAAAACATCCAAAATCACCAATGCTACCAGCCCGTTGTCCCTTATATTCAGCACCAATAGCCTGGGCAGCATCTTCGATCACTTTTAATCCATACTCTTTAGCGATAGCCATTATTGGATCCATATCAGCCATTTGTCCATACAAATGAACCGGTATTATGGCTTTTATTTTTTCAGGATCGGGATTCAACTTTTTGTAAACAGGATGCTCTCCCTCCATAAATCTTTTAATTTGAACCGGATCCAGATTAAAAGAGTCTTTTTCAATATCAAGAAAAACGGGAATTCCACCTAACCGAGAAATAGCTCCGGCCGTGGCAAAGAAGGTAAATGGACTGGTTAACACGTAATCTCCAGGCTGCAGGTCAATGGCCATCAAGGCTAACAAAAGGGCATCAGATCCGGATGCACATCCATATGTATAGTTTGCTTTACAGTAAGCCCCGACTTTCTCTTCAAAATCTTTAACCTGATCACCCATAATAAAATACTGGCTCTCAAGCACTTCATCTATCGCTTCTTTTATTTCAGGCTTAATAGACTCGTACTGCCGATTTAAATCAAGTAAGGGTATAGACATAATCTCTTTAACTATAAAAATTCACTTCAAAAAAGAATGATTGATTAAAATTACTTTGAAGCATTATAAATTTGTTCAATAATACTAACCACTTTCATCCCTTCAAAAGCATTTGCTGTTGCTTCGCTTTTACCATTCAGAGTTTCAAGTACATTCTCTATAACATAATGATGATTGGCAGCACTACCTTTAAAAGGACCATAGTCATTAGGGGGATTGGTTTCCTCTAAAACCGGCATTTCATAATCTTCAATGTGGCAGTACTCAACTTCATTCATATACTGTCCACCTACCTTAAAGCTTCCTTTCGTTCCAACAACGGTGATACTGCTCTCCATATTCTTATCCCAACACGAAGTAGAGTAATTCATGCTGCCGATCCCTCCTTCCACAAACTCGAATTGTGCAAAACCTGAATCATCAAAATCTTTAAGGTCGGGGTGTGTAAAGTTTTTTATGACGGACTTAGGCTTTTTGATATCACCAAAAACCCAATACATTAAATCTACAAAGTGACTGAACTGTGTATATAATGCCCCGCCGTCCATGTCTTTAGTACCTCTCCAGGTAGTATTACCGTAGTACCTTTCATCCCGGTTCCAGTAACAATTAACCTGAACCATCAGCACGTCGCCAATGAGCTTTTTATCTATAATTCCTTTCATCCATACAGAAGGTGGGCTATATCTGTTTTGTTTTACAACAAAAACCCTTTTCCCGGAAGCTTCCTGAGCTCCAATAACTTCAAGACAAGCCTCTTTAGTTATACCCATTGGTTTTTCGATAACAACATGATAACCGGCATTCAATAATTGAGTAGCATATTTAGTGTGAAGGCCGTTGGGAGTCGCTATACAGACAACATCACTGCTATGAGCATCATTTTCTAAAAAGTTCTCAATAGAAGAATGCTTCTTTGCAGTAATATCAAGATCTGCCGCCCCGTCTAGTTGCTGCTCATCTATATCAACTATAGATATCAAAGAACTATACTCATATTCATGGATAATTTTTGAATGGCGCTTTCCAATCCGTCCAAAACCAATAACCGAAAAATTTATGTTACGCATAAAATATTTGAGGAATTTGTGAGTTCAAAGGTACAGAAATTGATCTTTCTATTCTATTAAAGCAAGTACTGAATTTTGATCCTAAATTATCAAATTAGACCTTTACTTGTACTCTCAAAACAGATGGTGTTTACTTCCTATTTTTGTTCATAGTACTTGATTTTGCTTTTTTTATTGTTACTCTTTCGATGAAAACCCTTATTATTCAGACTTGTTAACTATTTTCTTTTTTTAAAAAAATATTCCATGATTAAGCGTCTAGCGAGTTTTATTCTGTTTGTTCTTATATCCGTATCGATACAGGCACAAGACTTCGGTATCGACTTTGAAAACATTCGTGTAAATGACTTAAGCGATCAGCAAATCTCTCAGCTTTATGAGCGAATGCAGGATCGTGGGCTCTCGATTTCTGAAGTCGAAACTCTTGCTCTGGCGCGAGGGATGAATCCGGCAGAAGTAAGTAAACTCAGATCCAGAATAAACCAAGTACGATCTTCTACATCTGAAAGCATTGGAACGGGTGCTTCAAGGCAAGGTCGTATGAGAGTTGAAAAGCCAGGTGACTCTTCATTAAGATCTTCAGGTTTCCAGCCTGATACTATGGACGTACTTCTTGATTCTGCAGAAAAAGATACTTCCAACATTTTTGGTTCAGACATTTTTTCAAATCCAAGAATTACTTTTGAACCCTCTCTAAACATCCCTACCCCAAAAAATTATACGCTAGGACCAGGGGATGAGCTTTTTATTGATATTTGGGGTGCAACAGAAACGACCTATCAACTAATGATTAGTCCGGAAGGTTCTATTCAAATAAGTAATATTGGACCAGTCTTTTTAAATGGACTTACAATAGAAGAAGCAAGGGAAAGACTTTTAGCTAAGCTTTCAAATATCTATTCCGGTTTATCAGGAAATAATAAAACTACCTTTATGCAAATTACTTTAGGAGATGTAAGAAGCATAAAAGTGAGTATAGTAGGTGAAGTAGCAGCCCCTGGCACTTATTCCTTAAGTTCTCTTTCTTCGGTTTTTAATGCCTTGTATGCTTCCGGAGGCCCTAATAATGATGGTACCTATAGGGCTATTAAAGTTCTTAGAGATGGGAAAGTATTTAGAACCGTAGATCTTTACGATTTTCTTATATCCGGTAATCTTGCGGATAATATTATTTTGAAAGATCAGGATATCATAAAGATAGATCCATATGTAAATAGAATTACCCTAAAAGGCGAAACGAAAAATATTGGCAAGTTTGAGACAATTGAAGGTGAGACTTTCAATGATTTGTTAGAGTATGCCGGAGGTTTCAATCAATTTGCTTACAAAAAAAGAATAAAACTTGAACGTAAAACAGATACCGAAAGAAAGATTGTTGATATTCCCTTTCCAGATAATGGGAATACTGTTTTACAATCAGGAGATATCATTACTGTTGGCCGGATTTTAGATCGCTTTGCAAATAAAGTGGAAATAAAAGGACCTGTTTTCAGACCCGGTGAATATCAGCTTGAAGAAAACCCCACCCTTTCTCAACTCATAGAAAATGCTGAAGGACTAATGGGTGATGCCTTCATGGAACGGGCGGTTATTTTCCGTACACAGAAAGATTACAGCATTGAAGCTATTCCGGTCAATTTAAATAAACTAATGGCAGACACTTCAGCAGCATCAGTTGAGCTTATCAAAGATGATGTCGTGCAGATTTCATCTATTTTTGATTTACGCGAATTCAGAACCATTAAGATCAGTGGGTCTGTACTTAATCCCGGAACGTATAAGTTTGTTGAAAATAGTTCACTTAAAGACCTGATTTATCAGGCTAATGGCTTTAAAGAAGAAGCAGCCCCTCACAATATCGAAATTGCCCGTCGGGTACCTGACACAAAGTCAAGGGAGATGAATAATAGAATTGCAGAAATAATTACTGTAAATATCGAAAATGGGCTTGAATATTCTGAAGAATTAGAAGAGATAGAGCTGCATCCATTTGATCAGGTTTTTGTTCGAAAATCTCCTTCTTATGAAGTTCAAAAAACCGTTCAGATTAAAGGTGAAGTCATGTACCCCGGTGAATACGCAATAAGTACACGCGACTTTAGGCTAAGCGACCTTGTAGAGAATAGTGGTGGCCCTACTGACTTTGCTTATATAGAAGGTGCTTCATTAACCAGAAACTACGAGGAAGATCTCGAAGACTTAGATATCAATCTTGAAGATTCGGTAACTACTCAGGAAACAAACTCACTGTCCCAAGTTGGAATTCAGCTTAAAGAAGCAATAAACGCGCCTAATTCGGAATATGACTTACTATTACAACCCGGGGATGTGATAAACATCCCCAAAAGGCTACAGACGGTACAAATTCGAGGTGAAGTACTCTACCCAATTAATGCCCGATATGAAGATCGTAAGTCTTTTCGTAAGTATGTAAGTGCAGCTGGTGGCTTTACGGAACAAGCTAATACAAAGAAAGGATATATAGTTTATGCTAATGGTGAAGTGGACAGAACCAAGAAGTTCCTTTTCTTTAAATCTTATCCTAAAGTGAAACCTGGCTCCGTTTTAATTATTCCTCCAAAAGAAGAGAAGCAAAAGCTAAGCACTGCAGAACGTATTACAGTATTATCGACTATTGTTTCTTTGGCTGCAATAGTAACAAATACCATCTTCCAAATTCGAAGGAATTAGTAGCCACCAAGTCATTCAGTACCAAGTGAATGCGAAGATGCGGGATCTCCTTATCCTATGTTAGAAGTTTTTTTAAAAAAAAAGGTCACTGATCGGCAGGGAGATAGCTAAAGACGATCTTTGACTGCGATAAAGGAGTTAAAGAAACTGACTTCTTCACCTTCTTTTTGAACCTTGATTTATAGGATTATTTGAATTTCTTGATTACTACCAATCAATCCTGTTAATCCTTTAATCAGTTAAATCATGGTTCAAAGTATCTTTGTTATACTTAGAGGCCTGGCGTCGAGATTGCCGCGTCGTTATTCATCCCAATCCTGCATTCAACAATACAGGCTCCTCGCAAAGACGGGCTTTTTGAAACATCCCTTTGCGAGGCACACCAAGCCTACCATCAAATTATCAACTTACCAGCCGACGTAATCTCACTAATTCACGCTCTCATTCCCAAAAGCCTTGTTCTTATACTTGATAGCCATGGCATCGAGATTGCCGCGTCGTTAGCAATTCCAACCCTACATTCAATAATACAGGCTCCTCGCAAAGGCGGGCTTTTGTGAAACATCCCTTTGCGAGGCACACCAGGCTTACCATCAAATAACCAACTTACCAGCCGACGCAATCTCACTAATACACTCTCTCATTCTCCAAAGTATCGTTGTTATTACTTGGTAGCCATGGCGTTGAGATTGCCATTTCGTCAGTAATCCAAACCTACTTTCAACAATACAGGCTCCTCGCAAAGGCGGGCTTTTGTGAAACATCCCTTTGCGAGGCAGGCCAATCCTACAATCAAATTACCAACTTACCAGCCGAAGCAATCTCACTAATTCACCCTCTCTTTCTCAAAAGCTTCGTTGTTATACTTGGTAGCCATGGTGTCGAGATTGCCACGTCGTTATTCATCCCAATCCTGCATTCGACAACTTACTCTCCTCGCAAATGTTGACTTTTTAAAACTCCTAAACCAAAAACTTCACCATTCAATGTTGAATGTTCAGGGTTCAACATTCATAATATTCATCAGTCTGTTCCAAACAAATCCCGAGTGTACACCTTGTCCTTAACATCCCGGATCTCTTCTACCATCCGGTTGGCAATAATTACTTCTGAAATCTCCTTAAACTCATCCAGATCTTTAATAACCCGAGAATGATAAAATTCTTCCTGTTCCAAGTAGGGTTCATAAACCACAACTTCAATTCCTTTCGCCTTTATACGCTTCATGATTCCCTGAATCGCACTTTGTCTGAAATTGTCAGACCCCTGTTTCATAACCAGTCTGTAAACCCCAACTATTTTAGGGTCATTCTTCCAAATTTGGCGGGCTATAAAATCCTTTCGGGTAGAGTTAGCATCCACTATAGCCCTAATTAAGTTATTAGGTACGTCATGAAAGTTTGCTAAAAGCTGCTTAGTATCTTTAGGTAAACAATAACCTCCATATCCGAAAGATGGATTATTGTAATGATCTCCTATTCTTGGGTCAAGCCCTACCCCTTCGATCACCTGCTTTGAACTCATATTGTGTGATTCGCAATAAGAATCAAGCTCATTGAAATAAGCAACCCTCATAGCCAGATAGGTATTTGAAAACAGCTTAATAGCCTCAGCCTCGGTGTTATCGGTAAAAAGAACAGGGATGTTATCAGCATTCTCCTTTGCACCCTCAATTAATAAATTGGCAAAAACCCTGGCTCTTTCTGACTGTTCTCCCACTACTATTCGGGATGGATATAAATTATCATGCAGAGCTTTCCCCTCTCTGAGAAATTCTGGCGAAAATATCAGGTTATCAATCCCAAATTTCTCTTTAATTTCTTTCACATAACCCACCGGAATAGTTGATTTGATAACCATAGTAGCATCAGGGTTGATCTTATTCACATCCCGAATAACTGCTTCTACAGATCTGGTATTGAATTCATTGGTTTCCGGATCATAGTCTGTGGGAGTGGCGATAATCACATACTCGGCACCTTTATAAGCCTCCTCTTTATCAAGTGTAGCTTTAAGTTGCAGACTCTCTTCCTTAAGAAATTTTTCAATATCCCGATCGGTAATAGGCGATATACCATTATTGATCAGATTAACTTTTTCTTCGAGTATATCAAGGGCTACCACTTCATGATTTTGTGATAACAATACAGCAAGTGAAAGGCCAACATATCCGGTTCCGGCAACAGCAATCTTCATGTTCAATATTTTTCTGATTTATAATAAGGCCACAAATATAGAAGTTTTATGACTTTCAAACTTATACTAAAGTTGATAATGTGAGTGGTACTTAAAACGGCCGATAATAAGTTTTTTGGGTTTTAATATCGTCACATTCTCTAATTTTGATTTTAACTTCTTTTATCTTTGAGATAGATATAGCTCAAAATACCAAATTGCTACATATTCTTGACACTACCTCTCACCCTATCTTGTCCCATTATCAGCTCTTGGAGTTATTCCACGTTCATTATCTTATAAAAGAAATAATCATTCAACCAACCTTGAGGGTTGAAAGGCTGAACCCCTTCTCTTGTTTACTGGAAGAAAGTCGTCTCTACTCAACTATTTGTCATCCCCGAGTGAATGCGAGATCCGGATGAACCGGTGTCGTTGTTTATATCAGTTGTCATAAAAGGGAGATTGCTTCGTCGTTGTTCATCCCCTACCAATATTCAGTAACGCAAACTCCTCGCAAAGGTATCCATCTGCGAGCAATACAATGAGTAAAACAAATACATTGCGTGGCAGTCTCGGGGTAACGAGACGTTGCTCAACATCCTAATTCAATTCAGGGAGGTTGCTGCGTCGTTGTTTATCCCGACCAATATTCAGCAATGCAGGCTTTTAGTAGAGTAGAAAAGGAATTTAACGGATATTTAAAGCGTAGAAAAACCCAAAACCTTACCACTAATACCTTACACCTTTTTCAAGCTAACATATCCTCGGCTTCTTCCTTCTTTCTATTAACCCCGTTTTTAAAGCCAGAATAGGTAGGCACGAAGTTATAGATGGCTTCTTTGATAAGCTCTTTGTTTCCGCTTTCTGCTACTTTCTTGAGCTGATTCAATCGTTGCTCCAGATTGTCTAAAACTCCATGCTTACGGGCCATAAAGATTTTCTCATGACGAGTCATATCTGTTCCTTCTTCAGCAGTAAGTAACTCTTCAAATAGTTTTTCCCCGGGGCGAATACCAGTATGCTTAATCTTAACATCCAAATCAGGTTCAAGACCGCTAAGTTTTATGAGGTCTCTAGCCATTTTTTCAATATTAACAGGGTCGCCCATATCCAACACATAGACTGCACCATTATTGTTAAGAGCGCCAGCCTGTAATACCAGCTGAGAGGCTTCAGGGATGGTCATGAAGTAACGCACCATATCCGGGTGAGTAACCGTCACAGGACCGCCTTTTTGGATTTGATCTTTAAAAATTGGAATCACACTACCACGACTACCCAATACATTACCAAAACGTACCGATACAAAAATCTCGCCGTTCTTAGCCTGACTTGAGCCCCATTCCACAATATGCTCTGCAATACGCTTGCTTGCGCCCATCACAGATGTTGGGTTCACAGCTTTATCCGTAGAAATGTTTACAAAATGAGATATATGGTGCTCAACGGAAAGATTAATCAAATTACGTGTTCCCATCACATTATTAAAAATAGCCTGGGATGGGTTTTCTTCCATCAGAGGAACATGTTTATGGGCTGCAGCGTGGAATACTACTTCAGGTTTCTCATTCTCGAAAATTTTGCTCAATGTCGTTAGGTCTCGCACATCACAAATACGGATGCAGTATTTTAGGTCCGGAATTTCATTATTAATCTCACGTACCAATTGATGAATACTGTTTTCCCCTCTCCCCAAAAGTATTACATGTTTGGGATTAAACCTTGAAATCTGACGTACAATTTCTGAGCCAATAGAACCACCCGCACCGGTAACCAAGACTCGTTTGTTTTGTATATATGAACGAATTTCCTGTGTTTCAAGCTGTATAGGCTTGCGACGAAGTAAATCCTCCACATCAACATTCCGTATCTGACTAATAGAGACTTTTCCGCTCAACAGGTCATACATTGCAGGAATAATACGATAGCTTGCATCCGTCTGTCTCGATTTCTCAACTATCCTCCGTATTACTTCTCCCGATTCAGAAGGCATCGAAATAATAATCTCGTCAATATTCATCCGGCGAACAATATTCGGAATATCAAAAATAGTTCCTTTGACCGGTATACCCATAAATTTTTGGTTCCGCTTTGAAAGGTCATCATCCACAAAAGCCACCGGCTGCATTTGGGCATCTTTATTTTTGAGCATTTCCTTCGCAACCATCGTACCACTTTCCCCCGCACCGGCAATTAGAATCCGGCGAGTATCACCGTTATTCTTAATCCGTGGGATTCGATACTTAATAAAAAAGCGGGTGCCGGCCCGGAGAGAAGTAAGGGCAAGAATAGATAAAAAGAACTCAATGATAGGTATAGATAATGGAACATTGATTACAGACCTTCCCAACAACACAATCATGGTATATGGAATCGTCAGAATGGATACCATAGCCACAATGTGAAAAATATCATTGAAACCGGTATTTCTCCATGACTGTCGGTAGCTGCCCATATAATAAATGAGCGCGGTTTTAACTATGAAAAGAATTCCGGTAGCTTGAAGTGCTGAAATAAAGAATCCATTTAGGTCTCCATCCAGGCGCAATAAAAAAGCCAGAAGTGTGATCCCGGTCCAAATGGCTAAATCTGCAACCCCTTTGAAAAAGCTCTTGTGCTCGAATATTTTATTTTTCATCATCCATTGTTGTATTCAACTCTTCTACCCTCAAGAGCCGTAATAATACAAATAATATTATAAAAAAGAATTAACGAGTTTTAACCCGTTGATTTTAAGAAGTTACAAGACTACTGAAGTCTATAATAATAGACTCCTATCTGTAATTAAAAAGTATTGATCTGACTAGTTTTCAATTCACCTAAACACTTCTCGGTATACGATACTTATAAAAAATAAAAGATTTTACCCCTACATATATAAGGCTTAAAATGAGTAAAACTGAAATGGCATAAATGACCCAATATTCAGAACTCAAACTGTATAGACCTAATATTATTGAAAATTGCAATAGACTATAGATGGCAGATACTACTAAATGAGGTACTCTTACTTCATTTGCTAAATACTGATATAAGTGTGTCCGGTGAGCTTCGAAAATATTCTCTTTCTTTATCAGTCTATGAAAAATAGTAAGTACTGAATCAATTCCATAGACACTGAAGAATAATATAAATTCCCACCGGCCTGTTGAAAGGATAAGGGTTGAAACAAGGTAAGCCATGATTAGCCCCATTGTTAAGCTTCCGACATCCCCTGCAAAGGCTAACGCATTCTTACGCACATTAAACCATCCAAAGATCAGCAGTGATAATCCTATTGTATATATCAGTGAAAGCTGAATCTCGGGAATGGAATCTTTGAATAGATATACTCCTATTAAAATAGCTACAGCATATAACACCGAAATTCCATTGATCCCATCCATAAAATTAAAGGTATTTAGCCATCCTGTGATCAAGATAAATGCAATACCGGCATAGAAAAGAGGCAGTGCTAACAATCCCATTTCCACCAGTACTAACAGCACTCCCAGGGATTGGATAATTAAACGGGGTAGTTGCGATAAAGAATAGCGGTCATCCAGAAATCCTATGATTCCCATTAACAGTACAGCTGATACAAAGTACCAATCCGTTTGTTCAAACAGGAATGCCCATAACAATACCGCAATTGGAAATATAATACCACCGCCCCTTACCGTAGGTTTTTTATGTGAACTTCGCTCGTTGGGTTTGTCAATAATCCCCATTTTTTTTGCGAGAATTATATATCCAACCATCACCCCGGAAAACATAATAAATAAATAGAGATAGCTCATCATGACTCAAAACTTTTAAGGGTTTTGATCATCCCTTCTTTCGCTGAAACGGGCATTCGTTCTATTCCAAGTTCCTTATTTAGCTTTTCATTAGAAACGAGGTAATTTTCGGTGAGCTTTTCTAAACGCTCATCATTTAAGGGAAGAGGAAGTACATTGCCGACTTTTGCAATCATTTGAATGAGAGGTTTGGGGACATTCCAAATTTGTGCTCTTTTATTGCTTACTTCTGCAATGATGGAAACCAATTCTGTGGTTGAAAGTGCCCCATCATCTGCAACGTTGTAAACACCGGAAGATACTTTCCCTTCCAGGATCTCTTTAATCACAAAACATAAATTCTCTATGGATAGAAAAGACCGGAAGTTATCATAAGAACCTAAGGGCCAGGGTATCCCCTTACTGATAATGCTATGAAGTAAATTTAGATTTCCTTTATTTCCCGGCCCATGAATCATGCAGGGCCTTAGAATAACTACTGTTCTATCATCCGGTAAGTTATCTAGTATATATTGTTCTGCTTTTAGCTTTGAACGACCATAGGCTGTAACAGGATCAGCACCATGATCTTCGGTCAGCTCTCCATGTACTTCATCTGCAACGGCTTTAACCGAGCTTATAAAGATAAAAGTTTGAGCTTTTTCATCATCAAGAAATCGATCATAAAGTTTTTTTGTAAGCTCATAATTCACTGTAAAGTATTCAGAGTCATCCGAAATATTTTTTAGATCGTGAGCTTTACCGGCTAAGTGAATGTAATGTTGTGCCTCAATTATTTTATCCCAGAAATCATCATAACTCAATGATTCGATCTTATGATCTGAAGTTAATGATTGTGCTCGGTCTAATCTAAGTACTGAATAATTCTCTGTTAATTCAGGTAGTAAGTTAGCACCGACAAATCCAGTTGACCCAGTAATCAGTATATCATTCATTAATCTTCCCGATAACTTTTCAGAATATATTCTGCCATTTCATTCATGATAGAGCTTCTGGCGAACTTATTTATAAAACCATTCCTGTCTACTGCATCTTTTGGCAATACATTACTTTTTAGAGCTTCGGCTAATTCATTCTCATTACAAGGCTCAAACAATAATAAGCCTTCAACATTTTCTCTTAGAAATTCTTTAGCATATCCACCAACTCCTGCAATCATTGGTTTTCCGGTAGCTGCATATTCAAAGATCTTCGATGGCAATACTTTTTTAAACGCATCATAATCATTCAGATGCAAAAATAGATAATCTGTTTCTTTGTAGTAGTTTAGCAGATTGTCTCTGTTAACAGGGTCGATTAATTCGACATTCGTAATTTTACGTACATTTAGCTCTTTTTCTAACAAATGACGAGTTCCACCATCACCAATAATCCTGAAAACATAATCAGTGTCTTTGAGAAGATTAGCAGTTTGCGGAATGATTTTATGCAACCCCTGTCCATCACCGATATTTCCAGCATAAGTGATAATACGTTTTCCTTTAGATTCTGTATTATTTGAAAAATCATTCATTAAGAATACTTCATCAATTCCATTCGGATAAAATGATATTTGGGAATCAAATTTGTCAAAGAAATCACGAAAACCCTCTGAGACAATGTTGATTCGGTCCGCTTTATTAAAGGTATATTTTTCAATAAAGCTTAGAAATATATCTAAAGGATAATTGATAAGCGGATTCTTAATAATTTCCTGCATGTTTTCACGAAAAAGATCCCTCATATCTAAAAAGAGAGGAGCCTTTTTATTCGAACTAACGCGTGCTCCTAAGAATGCAGTAAACAACCTTGAAGATGATGCAATAACCAAGTCATACTCTTTATCCTTAACTTGCTTTCGGGCACTAATGTAATATGCTTTAAAAGAATTGATCTGATCAAAAAAACCACTTTTATGTTCCGGCAATTCGCTTCTATATACATGAATATTCGAAGCGTATTTTTCAAACTCTGAAGCATCTGCCTGGTATGTAGAATACCTGTTGGGCATCGTAGTTACTACATCAAGGTGATCCTCTTTTTTAAGGTGTTTTGAAAATGCTTCAGCTAATGCCGTATTTCTAAATGAGCCGGCGCAAAGATCCGGTTCAAAATAAAATGTTAGTAATAATATTCTCATTCTTTAATTGTTGTTTTTAATACCCCTTTAAATTCTATTCTAATTTTATAAGCTATTACCTTTTTATTAAAACCTAAGCAAAAGGCATATTTTTCTTTTCTCACATATTTAAAATTATCAAAGCTTAAAATATGGTTATTTAGTCTGAAAATCCCTTCTTCTGTTTGTTCAGGTTCGATATCTGGATGAAGGTGTAAAAAAGCCAGTCCCTCTGCTTTATCTCCTTCAATTCGATCTATGATTTGAATCTTATTTTCCTGAACCTGCCATTCCCGAATATGTCCTATACCCATTCTATCATACCCAGTATGACTTGCCATCAACATTAATTCTGACTCTTCCAGGATAAAAGGCTTTGCCCTCCTCCCTACTCTGAATCCACCCCATACGTCGGTCTGCTCTTTACTGTTAATCATTACAGTATTATGTGAGGCAGTCCCCCTTTCATCTTCCCGAATTTGGTTTTTTTCATAGGTTGAAATTCCGCGATCTACTATGACAGGCTTCCCTTGATGATATAATACAAAAGACAGTGTATCTGAATGGGCATGTGCGGGCTGGTATGTTGGGCCTACTTGCCCAATATCTGCCACTACTTCAAAATTTCCGGCTACAAACTTTCGAAAACCGGATTCTTTAAGATGAACTTTTTCAGGTAAGAAACCCAACTGCTCTGCATAGTTTAAGATTACTTTGGGTTCAAGAGCTTGTCCTCCGGTGCTGTCATTGAGCATTGGAATGTCTCCATTGCTGAACATTATTGTATGAAGCCAATTAACCATTTCTTGTATCGCTTCCTTTAATTGCTCCTCTACAACCTGAAGCTCATGTTTATTGTTGATGAGTAGATTGTATCCATCCAGTGCCCGTTGTAACAATATCAGATGATACATTGGGGACAGTTCAAAATGAGCGCCGTCTTCCAGTACTTGTTCTTCCAGTTCGGATTTTAGAATTTTTCGAGTGAGTCGATTCAATTTTTCATCTTGAAAAAATATTGCTCCAAATAGCAACGAAAATCCATTTTCCAACAGGTGATTTCCCAGCAAATGATATTCCAGTTTTTTGGTCAATACCTGATATTGTGCATATAATGAATCAACAATTTCCTGTGGATATCGATCATGTTTGGAAAGGAACTTGATCCAGTTAATAGTTCTTAGTGAAACGGGATAGGGCTCCAATCCTTCCGGGCGGTTTTGCAGATCTTGGAGAAAGGATTCAATCAGTTCTTCCCCTGTTTCCCAATCCATTTCAGGTTGATGGAGATAGTCAAAATAGTTCAGATGGTATACCCAGAGTTTACCATGGCCTACATAATTCCAGTTTATTTCTTCTTTGAAGGTCTGATCTAAATTGAGGAACTGGAAATGATTATCTCCAAGATAGTGAGTGTATTGATCAGGGAATGGGGCGAGTTTTAGTTTTTGAAAGGTTGATGGCTTTACCTCTTCTGGATACTTTATAGGAAAGAACCTGTTCCGTAGTCTATACCACACCTGATACCGTATTTGTATCGGCTTGAGGTGCTTAAGGGTGTGATAGTATCGAGAGAGTTTTTTGAGCATAGTTGTGTTTAATGACGGCTCAATGATAAGGATTTTTTTTTTTTTCAACTTTCTCCCAATTTCTTCCCAACCCTTTTTTTGTCATTTCGACCGGAGTGAATACGGAGCGGAGAAATCTACGGAGTTTGATTATGCCTCCCAAACAGTGGCATACTCCTTAGATTTCTCGGCTCCGTTTGCCGCTCCCGTTTCACGGGATTGCAAAGCTACGCTCAAAATGACAAAAAAGGGGAAATGAGCTAACTCAACAACTCAATGATGTGCTTCACAATCCTGCCAGAAGTCTTTCCATCCCAAAGCTCCGGTATTGCCCCTTTTTTCCACTCACCGGCGAAGAGTTTTTCAAGGGCAGGCTGGATGGATTTAGGGTTTACGCCGAGTATTTCATTGGTGCCGATATCTACCGTTTCGGGGCGTTCGGTACTATTGCGAAGGGTCATACAGGGAATTCCCATTACCGTGGTTTCTTCGGTAATGCCGCCGGAGTCTGTAATAACCGCCTTTGATCGCTCTACCAAATAATTGAATTCCAAATAGCCCAATGGTTCGATCATATGCAATCGCTCATAGGAAATGCCCAGATTCTTCAAAATTTTAGCGGTTCTGGGGTGGACCGGAAATACCAAGGGTAGATCTTGCGTATTGGCAATGATCTCATCCATCAGGGATTTCAGAATTTCTTCCTCATCCACATTGGAGGGGCGATGTAAAGTCATTACGATGTAATTACCTTCTTTCAGCCCAACTTCGTCCCAAACAGGAGGTTTTTGAAATCTTGGGCGGTGTTTCAGCAATGTATCAATCATGGTATTTCCCACGAAGAAAATGCGCTCGTCCCCGACTCCACTTTTCTTCAGATTTGCATTGGCTACATCTGAAGTCGTAAAAAAATAATTCGTTACAGCATCAGTCGCCAAACGATTGATCTCCTCCGGCATTTTCCAGTCACCGGAACGAATTCCGCCCTCCACATGAGCAACAGGAATATGCATTTTTTGAGCGGTAATGGCACAAGCCATCGTTGAAGTTACATCTCCAACCACCAAACAAAGATCGGATGGCTTATCCATTAGCAATTTTTCATAGCCGGTCATAATGGCTGCCGTTTGCTCGGCTTGGGTTCCACCACCGGCTCCGAGATTTTCATCCGGGGCCGGTATGCCGAGTTGTTCAAAGAAGGACCCGCTCATGTTTTTGTCGTAATGCTGACCGGTGTGAACCAGCCTGAAGTCTATATCTGTACCCTGTTTTTGCTCTTTCTTGATGGCGTCAATGATGGGAGCAATTTTCATGAAATTTGGTCTTGCTCCGGCGATTAGGTCTATGTAGATAGCTTTTGGCATTAGCTTTTAACTTTTTGAATGAATTGGTTTAATTGTTTTTGGAGGGTGTGCAGTTTCTCAACTTCTCCTTCTAATCTATTATTTGAGATATAACCAATTTCATTAGCAATAATCAATTGTGTTTCTACCTCAAAAGCAGAGCCCATTACTATTTCTAAGTATCGAACAAACTCAATCTCAGAATTTCGGGACGAACCTTCAGCAATGTTTGATGCTACAGATACTGCAGCCCTTTGGATTTGATTACTAAGAGCAAACTTCTCCTTATCAGGAAATGATTCGGTTAATGTATAGATGTCCTTAGACAATTGAATTGCCCGTTTCCATACCTCGTATTTTCTGAAGTTTCTCATTTTTTTGGCTTTTAGCTGTTGGCCTTTTTGCTAAAAGCCAACAGCTAACAGTTACGCTCCCTAAATCCTCACCGGCTTACCTTGCTTCAAACTCTCAATAGCCGCAAAGGTTGCCTTCGTTGTATTCACAATTTCATCAAATGGAATTAGTGGCTCTCCGCCTTCTTTCCAGCGTTTGGTTAGGAGCTCGAATTGCTTGTGGTGGCCTTTGTCTTGTTTGGTTTTGAGGATCTTACTGGTAAAGCCGCCTCCGAAACCGTAGCCGTCCAGACGGCGAAAGTTGTCGAGGATGAGGTTGTTGCCCTGGTAGTACACTTCCACCCGTTCTTTGGAGTAAGATTTGTTGCCGTTGGCAAAGTAGTTGATCACGCCGAGCGACCCGTTTTCGTATTTCAGGTGGATGGAGGCGTTATCGGTGTTTTCTTTGGGATCGGTGCCCATGGCCTGCATGCTGACTTCCATCACTTTGGAGCCGGTCAGGTAGGTGATCAGATCTACATAGTGACAGGCTTCGCCGACAATGCGTCCCCCACCGGATTCCAAATCGTGAACCCATACATCCGGTGGAATATGTCCGGCATTCATGGTAGCGATGACATTCATGGGGCCCGGTCGTTCACCAATCAATGCTCTCATTTTCTCGGCATGGGGTGAGAAACGGCGGTTGAAACCAACCGTCACCGTACTTCCTGTTTCTTCCACTGAGGAAATGATCTCATCCAGCTCTTCCGGTTTCAGTGCCAGCGGTTTTTCTACAAACACCTGCTTTCCGGCTCTCAAGGATTGAATCGTCATTCCGGCGTGCAGGTTGTGTTGAGTAGTTATAACCACCCCATCCACTTCCTCATCACTTAACACTGCATCCAAATCCGTAGTGCTGTTTGGTATCTTATATTTTTTGGCAAGAGTGGTAGAAGAAAGACCACCAGAACTCACGACATATTTCATGGAAGCTCCAACCTTATCCAATGCTGGCAAAATCATCGCTTGCGTAAAGTTTCCAGCCCCCACGATCGCAATCGTGCCTTTTGAAGATTTATAACTCGGACTCGAAATCGAAATCGTTCGCCGTTGTATGTTGGATGTTCCTTGTTCGATGTTCGAACCCGGGTATTCTAAAATAGAAGCTATGCTATTCCCTCTCCCCATATCCCCATAGATCTCCAAATAATCTTCCAATTTCACCCTTTCGGTGATCAGGGATTGTACATCCAGGCTGCCGTTTCGTATGGCTTCCAGTATGGCTTCAAAATTTCGCTTTTCGGTCCAACGTACAAAAGGCAGTGGGTAATCATTTCCGCGCTGCTCGTACTCTTCATCATAGCGGCCGGGTCCATAGGAACAGCTTACCTGGAAACTCAGCTCTTTCTCATAAAAATCTGCCCGGTCGATGTCCAGGCCCACAACACCTACCAGCACAATTCGCCCGCGCTTGCGACTCATATTGGCGGACTGCTTGATCACATCATTGGATTTGGTACTAGCGGTAATGATCACCGCATCCGCTCCTACCTGACCGGTAAATTCTTCCATGAAGCGAACCGGGTCTTGCTTGCCGGAATTGACGGCGGTGATGCCATAACTTTCTGCCCGTTTCAGCTTATCTTCATCGAGATCAAACCCAACTACCTTGCAACCGTTAGCTTTGAGAAGCTGGGCTGTAATGAGTCCGATAAGTCCCAAGCCGATTACAGCTACCGTTTCACCCAACGTAGGCTGAACCAAGCGAATACCCTGTAAACCGATAGCGCCAACTACAGTAAAGGAGGCTTCTTCATACGAAACGCCTTCTGGGATCTTAGCCACCAGGTTTTTGGGGACCGCTACATACTCAGCATGATTGCCGTTGGATACCACCCGGTCTCCGGGACTGAATTCCGTTACGCCTTTTCCCACTTCAACCACCTCACCGGCCTGACTGTAGCCTAACGGCAAGGGCGTTCCCAACTTACGAAATACCGCCTCCAACGTGGGTTGGATACCATCGGTTTTCATTTTATCAATTACTTGTTTGACTTTCTCAGGCTGTGATCGTGCTTTATCTAACAGATTGGCCTGTCCAAAGCTGACCAGCATTTTTTCTGTTCCCAGGGAAACAAGGGTGCGGTGGGTTTTGATGAGCACTTTACCGGAACCGACTCGGGGTACAGGTACTTCTTCTAAAATAGTGTCGCCGGATTTGAGGTCTTGGATGATTTGTTTCATTTATCTTTTTGTGACCTGTTTTAATACGTCAAAAGTTCTTTTCATTACTTCTTTATTGCCTATAGTAATCCGAATCATGTTTTCTAACCCTTCCATATGGCTTCTATTTCTAACATAAATATTCTCTCTCTTTAGCTGCATAAGAACCTGCTCTGGATTTGTAACTTCCACCAAAACAAAATTCGCCTTGCTACCATGGGCTGTTATTCCATGCTTCTTTAGATTATGTAGAAACCATTTTTTTGATTCATTGACCTTTTCTACATACGCAGTCACATATTGAGAATTATCAATAAGCACTTTACCTGCTATTTGAGCAAACATAGAGATATTCTTCCCATTTCTAATTTTATTGATATGCAATAAATTTGCACGATTAGAGACAATATATCCCAATCTTAAACCTGCTAAACCGAAAGCTTTTGAAAATGAACGAGCAACAACTATGTTTTCATAGTTTTCAACTAAAGAAACCGTAGAATGTGATTTGCCTAAAAATTCAATATATGCTTCGTCAATAATAAAAAGGGAATCTTTAAATTTTATTAATAAAGACTCTATTTCATCTATAGAAATATGATATCCAATAGGATTATTTGGATTGTTTATATAAATAAGTTTTGGAGTAAAGTCTAAGCTTTGAAATTTCGTTGATAACCCATCAATGTCTTTATCCATAGGATTAAAATAAATATTATAGATTTCAGCACCCGTGGATTCAATATATACCCTAAAATTATCATAAGAAGGAACAACAGATACTACTTTGTCGCCTGGTCCACAATAAGTTCTAGCAACCGTTTCAAGTGCTACGTCTGATCCTCCAAATACAGATATATCTAGTCTTGAAACATTTAGATAGTCACTTAATGATTCCCTAAGATCCGCAGCCTCTACATCAGGATACCATTTTATGGCACCCTCATTATTCTCTATGAAATCTATTAGTGCCTTTTTTACTATTCTATGTGATTCAACAGATTCGTTCCAATCCAGTTTTAAACTTTTGGAATTATCTTGAACCCGCCATACTTCCTGTGAGGTCACATTATAGGCTTTCAAATCCTCAATAAATTTTACAGGCTCAATCATTTAACTGGGAATATTTAACTTTTGAATTTGTTTTATTTAAGTTCTTAAAATAAATTTTTGGGTAAGTAAAGAACTTTTTAATTGACTGTCTTAATTTGAAAGGCACAATTTTTTTCCCCCTTTTAATAAGTGTGCTATTTCTTAAACCAACAAAGTATTTTTTTTCATCGGACCTTTTCACAACAGTTTTACCTGTCTTAATTTTTAGCAGCTTTGGGTTTTCTTGAAGTATTAAACCCCTTATGTCTTTGTTGTCTTTTTGATTATAAGCATTAAGGTAATATCCTATTTGCCAAGGTTTGTGTGCATCACTCCCAGCAACTAATCTTAAATCATACTTCTTTGAAATTTTTTTTATTTCATTACCATATTTTTCTGAATCCCACCCACCATTGTACAATTCGATAAATGAAGAATTGAGTAATAATTTTTCAACAGAATCATTTTGCAGAGAATATACATCAAATACACCCGATTCCTGCTTAAATGGATGTGGGATATAAAGCAAGCCATTTTGTTTCTTCACATATTCTACTAATTCTTCAAGAGAAAGATTAATTTTACATTGATCTATGAACAGACCAATTATGTGGGCACCTTTATCTGTTGTAAATTCACAACCTGAAATAATTTTGATGTTATTTTTTTCAAAAAGTCTATAAACTTTTTGTGGTATTTTAATAACATCGTGGTCAGTAAATGCCACGGCATGTATGTTTTTTAATATACACTGCTTTAATATTTGGTTATAGCTATTATACCCATCAAAAGATTTATGAGTATGAAGATGAAAATCTATATTAATCATCTAATTCAATCGATTTATAATGGGGTTCTTCTTTCCCTCGCCTGAAAGGATAAAGTCACCGGATGTATCAATATTTATCTTCATGTCTTTACCAAATCTCTTAAGCATCTTGTTTCTAAGCGTATCTAATACCTCATCTGTAATATTGGTTCCTTCAATCTTAAGTATCACTTCTTGTTCTTTTTCTTGAACAAATTGAAATGAAACAATCCCATCAAATTTGTACATCATAGTATAAAGATTCACACTAGGTATTTCCCTTCCATCATCTCCAAATAAGAAGTCATCAGATCTACCTTTAATTGATTTAATTAAAGGTAATGTTCTTCCGCATGAACATTTATTTTGATCTTCAACTACAGCTACATCTCCTGTATCATATCTTATTAAAGGCATTGCATAATTATTCAAATTGGTGGCAACAATCTTATATTCGCCTTTATCAAGACTTGAATCTTCTATTAACTCACAATATCCGTATTCTGAGTTAATATGCATGCCTTCATGTGCTTCACATTCTGTAAATACAATGGTAGCTTCTGCTTGACCATACCAGTCAAATACTTTAGTTCCAAAAACAGATTCAATTTTTTCTCGGTAATGAGGTAAAAGTGTTTCTGAAGCTGTTAATATTCCTTTGAGTCCATCTAATTTAATTTCATATTTCTCAGCCATTTTAGCCAAAATATATAACGAGGATGGGTACCCTCTTAAGAATTTAGGTTTCCAATCCTTGATCTTATCTAAATAAATTTTAGAATTTTTAGCGTTTAAATGATATGCAGAGAAGAAGAGAAAATTCCGCATTCTTTCATATTTCCATAATCCTTCATCTTCGCCTTCAGGCACATATGACCTTATGATAGCCATTTTATCACGGAACTTATATCCAGCCCATTTCCAATGACGCCAAACTATTCCTTGCTCTACAATCCATTGATTCTCACTTACATATGAAACAAATTTATCCCCGGTTGTGCCACTGGTTCTGAATTCAAGAGAAGTATCAGAGTAATTAGGATTAATCAAGTTTGACTGATTCTCTCTTGCCGTCTCCTTGGTAAGGATGGGAATTTTTTCCAAGTCATCAAGAGAATTAAAATCCGAATTAGGATCGAATCCAATTGACTGAAATAAATCTCTGTAAAATTTTATTTCATTGAATGATTTTACAAGTAGTATCTTAATTTTCTCAAATTGCAGTTTCCTAATGCTTTCTTTATCGAGATACTGTGTCTTTTTTAAAGTATCATCATAAAACCTAATACCCTTGTAGGTCAATAAAAGATCTTTTAATAAATTCATAATTTAAAACTTCGTTCTTGTATTTCTTTTTAGTTATGGTGATCAATATTATTTTTAAAGTTCAATATTTGATCATCTATTCTTTTTTGTGACTCAAGTAGTAGGTTGAAACCATTTTCAGCTAATTTATTACGCTTATCACTGGATAATGAGCTCACTTTGTTTAAAGCTTTTTTTAATCCTGATAATGATTCTTTTGGAAATTTAATACAATGCACTTCGTCTTTAAACTGATCAAATAGTGGAATATCAGAGCAAATGATTGGCGTTTTGGAGTTTAGGTAAGTATTGTAATGTATGCTACTATTTGAGTATGAATGTCTATATGGCAAAACAACAAAAGAAGCCTCACTTATCAATTTCATGAATTCTTCGTCAGAAAGGTATTTATCAATTAATTTGATACCTGAATTTTCAATCTTTTTTACTCTACTTTTCGTTTCATCAGTTATCTGTCCAGAAATAATTAAATTATACTCTGTTTGCAGATCTTTATAAGCATCAATTAATAAGTCTAAGCCTTTTGATGGTCGGTCATGACCTATAAATAGAAAAGATTTCTCTTTTTCGAGATTATTACTTGGATAATGGTGAAACCATGGGAAGTTTATTAAAGAATACATGGTTTTGATATTGAGTCTTTCAACTAAAGTAATCTGAGAGTGCTCATTATGAAATATCAGATGATCTGAGTTAATGAAGACGTAATCTCGATACTGTTCTCTCCTATCATAATGACTGGTAGCATCATGCACCACAGAAGTGATATGAATTTTTGTAAGACTGCATAACTGTATAAAATATTTATCAAGTCTAAGATTAGTAACCGGATTATTGATTATATATCGAATACCTGATTTCTTTAAAATTAAGAAAGTGGTTAGGTAAAAGAATATAAGCTCAAAATATCTTATTGGTTTCCGTAAGAACGAGTCTTTTAAAATACTATCAGTAAAAGGATAGCCTAATTCGTGAACTTTAACTTCTTTCTCATGATCAAAATCGTATTGACTATGGACAAACACAGTTACATCAAAGTGTGGACTTAACTTATCTACAAATTGTTTGGTGTATGAGCCTGCATTACCCTGTGAACCAAGATAAATGAACCCTAATTTCTTGTTAGTAGCCATTAGTTTTTTCTATATCTACTATTATAAATAGTATAAAGTATTTTGTTAGGTATAAATGTCTTCAAAAGTGAGTTAATAGTTTGTTTTGCAATAATTAATATAGTTTTAAACGAGCTGCAATATTTATAACGCAAAAGATACTCCTCCTTCAATCTATTTGGCTTATAAATTCTATCATCTGATACTCCTCCCATCTGCATATCGGCAAGTACTTTATTTGTATATTTAATTTTAACACCATAGTGAAGAGCTCTCAATATAAATTCATAATCAGCCGTAATTTTTAAATCTAAATTATATACCCCAATTTTATCAAAAACCTTCATTGGTACAAATGTAGAAGTGTGATTAATAGGCATCGTATAAAACTTATTTTCTAAACTTTTTTGATTAAACCTGACGGTATATACTATTTCACCTTTATCATTAACTTTATTCATTGCACCGCTGTAAATAATATCGTTGCGGCTATTATTTTCATTATACAACTGAATAATATCTTCTACTGCATCTGAATGAAATGAATCACCCGAATTTAATAGCCCTATCAATGTACCATTTGAGACTTCTATAGCTTTATTCATTGCATCATAAATTCCATCATCTTTTTCCGATATGAAGATTGAAATCTCTTTTTCGTATTCCTTAATAATGTCAATTGTGCTGTCCGTTGATCCACCATCAACTATAATGTATTCAATGTTCTTATATGTTTGATTTAAAACACTCTCTATAGTCTTTCTTATACCAGTTTCATCATTATATACTACGGTATAAATTGATACCAATGGTTCAGTCATAAAATTTTCTTTTCTTAAGGTTCAGAAATGTCATTACAATAAGCAATGAATACCCCATCTCCATCAAATATGGTCTTTGCAGTAGTAGGAGCAGCAAGATTAAATACTTTTCGTTGCGATATTTTAAGGTGTAATAAAATAACAATAGCAGCAAAACATAGTAAGGCCAACTTATCAAAATACCATTGTAGTAAATCGGGGTAACAAAGCTGGAGGATACATCTACTTCATTTACCTTATTGACACTTTGACCAAACATGAAAATATTAGCATCAACTCTATTTAAAAAATTTTCAATTTGCTTAGACCGGTTGTCACCAGCCAATTCTCCATTTTCTATCTCGAATCTATTAATAATAAATTCAAAATCTTTTAGATTACTATAGTTTTGGATTAAAATAATACCCAATAATGCTACTGCAATAATTTTGTAAATCGATTTCTTATTTCTTATTGAAATTCCTCCATAGTAGACAACCAAGATTATTAAGTTCGCTACACTGAATGTCAATAAACTAAGAATATTGATTGTATTTATTAGTTTATGATTTTTTTTATAACTATTGGTCAAAACTACTAACCACTGCACGAATACCAATGCTCCGGGTTCATCATATATTCCTGCAACTCTAATTATATCCCCTATTCTACTATTCGTAATAGTGAATAAATATTTATAAATATGATTGTATTCTCGACCAACATTTCTTATCACTTCTGTATGATTATTTCCCCCAAAAGCATACAAGAAATCTATTGCAGATAGAACGTATATTATTAAAATTAGTATTAATGATTTACGGAAAAAGTTTTCCGAAACGTTCTTTTTAATATAATAAACAACAAAAACTGACAATGGGAACCATAGATTTCTATTGATAAGCTGTATTTCATTTTTACCAAATGCCACAATAACAATAGATGCCAAACAGATAAAAGATAAAATTAAATAACCTTTTTTGTTTTCACCATCTAAAACTGCATAGTACGTTATCAATAGAATAGTGATTGAAAAATATACTATTATACTATTTAAAAGAAATAGATTAACATAAGTGGACCATGATATTAGTACATAAAACAGAATGAATATCTCGAAATTTAAGGCCTTACTGTATTTCACAAATGATCTATTTGTTTGCTTTTTTAATTATGCTTTCGTAAAGCCTAATATATTTACTTGCAATAATGCTGACATCATAATTTTTCAATGCTTTATTCCGGGCAGATTTAGCTAGCAAAATATTATCAGCATCATTTAGAATCCATTCAATTCCCTTAGCTAAATCAGTCGGATTGTATGGTTCAGCTAAATAACCTGTTTTTTTATGGTCTATCATATACTTAGGACCTGTAGCATTAAACGCCACTACTGGTGTACCACATGCCATCGATTCTGCGATTGTTTTTCCAAATGCTTCCATTAAGCTAGGAGCAACAAACACATCAGCGGCAGAGTATAATAATCTGAGTGAAATTGAGTCATTCAAAAAACCAAAACTGCTATATTCAAAATTTAATTTTTCCACGATATTTTGGTTTAGGTTGCCAAAAAAAATTAAATGTACTTTATGAGGGTCAAGGCTTTTTAATGAATCAATAAATTTATTAAATCCTTTGTAATAGTCTCCTGGATTTTGAGCACCTACTAGTATTAATTTTTTATTTGTATCAATTTTCAACGCCTTTTTTGAAAAGTCTCTATCAACTGGGAAAAACTCATCACAATCAATATTATTAAAAATTGATTTTACAGCTTTGTTATTAAATAATTTACTTTCATTAAGCTTTTCACTTATCCAAGGGCTTATGCCTACGGCTGTAATATTTTCAGGAATGTATTTTGATTTTCTCTTCCACACATATTTTGACAGATCATTTTCATAGGAGCTTCCAAGCTGGGGACACTGACCACATCCTGTTGTATATCGATTACAACCCATACTGTAATGACAGCCCCCGGTAAATGGCCACATATCTCGAACCGTCCACACAATGGGTTTTTTTACATGATTAAGATGTTTCATATTTACAAAACCATCATTTATCCAATGCAGATGAATAATGTCAGCTTTTTGATATAACTCATGTTTTGTAAAATCATACCCAAAGATACCAGTACTGAATATTGTTTTTTCTTTATTTCTATATAACCTTGTTGGCAGGTTATCTATTTTCCCCCTGATAGCTACTTTGATCCAGTCAATTTTACTGTTATTAATTGTTACGATAGTTGGATCATTAAATGTAACTCTTGAGTTAGTTAATATTTTTGATTGAATACCTTGATTTAGATTTAACAAGCCCTTATGTAATATATATGCACCCTTGGCAGCCCCCCCATTTAAATTACCTGCAACAAGATGAGTTACATTAATCATGAATTAAATCTAATTACTATTAATATTACTAATTTTTGATGTTTTAAACTTGGCACGCATCTTATCTATTTTTTAAAATGCTATATATCATTTTCGAATCTTTTCGAAAGATTGTCCATCCTAATAAAGTTAATATTATTAACACTGAGATAGGCATTACAAATAGCCAAATTAGTTCGCTTTGATCATTTATAACACTTACAATTAAGTGCATTATTGCAAAGCATAAAACACTTGAAAATAGTATCCTTCTATTTTCACTGAATAGTTCAAATACCGTTCTGTTAACTAGCTTTACAGCATAATGTAATTGAGGAACCGCTGTCCCTATTATTGCTAAAACTACACCATAAGCTACTCCTTCTAAACCCCAAAAAGCTCCAGTTATAACACATCCTAAATAAATAGGAGTAGTGACTAAACTAATTTTTAATGCTAATTTTGTTTTGCCTGTAGCATTAAATAAGGCACCAATTGATTTAGCTGTCGGCAAGATTAAACCCACCAGCGCCATTATTTTTATTATTGGAATAGCTCTAGACCATTGTTCACCAAGTACATTCATTACAAAACTATCAGCGGCAAAATAAATTGATAATGACATAAAAACTGAAAGTATCAGTATTCCTTTTGTAGCATTAAGGTAAGCATGCCATAACTTATCAATATCATGGTTAACCTTCGAGAATGACGAAAACAGAACTTCACCCATTACCCCGGTAATTTGATTTCCAGGTAAAACCATAAGTTGATAACTTTTATTGTAAATCCCCAGGCTGGATGAACCCAAAACTTTTCCGACAATTATTGTATCGAGATTGTTTTTTGCATACCCCAAAATATTATTCCCTAATAATGGCAAAGAGTAATTCAATAAATCTTTCATCCTAACCCAATCAAACACTTTTTTAGGTTTCCATTCCGAAAACAACCAAAGTAATAACGAATATAGTGCTGTCATCAACAATAATTTTCCTATCAAACTCCAAACACCGTATCCATTATATGCCATCACAATGCCAATGATGCCAGATAGTATTAATGCTATGATTCTCGCTAAAAATAAACTTTTAAAATTCAGTTCTTTTTTAAAGAGTGCAATTTGGACGGGAGTAGTACTACTTATAATAAAATTAAAAGCAATAAAATAAGTAATTATGGTAAGAATCGGTTCACCATAAAAATTTGCTATGAGGGGTGCTGAAAGTACAAGTAAAACAGATAACAAAATACCGATTCCAATATTGGACCAAAACATTGAGCTTTTGTCTCCCTCTGTTATTTCTTTTGTGTAAATCAAGGCAGCCCCCAGCCCACTATCTATAAATAGATTTAAAAAACCGGTAAATACCGTTACCATTGCTACTAATCCAAAATCTGATGGCATTAGTAACCTCGCCAAAACTATTCCGAATATAAGATTAATGCCTTGGGCTAAACCCTGATCCAGTGATGTCCATTTAAAACTACTTAAAGTTTTCTGCTTTAAGCTCATAACCTGTAAATCAAATCTTTTTTAAACACACTTAAAGCTTTTTTCAAATGATCTTTAATACCTGGCTTATAAATTCTATCTAGTTCCCTACATTTTTCAAATATGTTTCTACTTATTTTTTTTCTTTCAGAAGAATAAATTGATTCGATTCGATTTAATATTTGACTAGAATTTTTACGCCAATCCAATCTTTTACACGCATCTCTTCTTGCAGTTTCTTTGTGTTTTTTCAAGGTTTCAGGATTATCTATATAAGATTGAATAGCCTCGATTAGCTTTTTTTTATTAATTAAGCTTTCAGCCCAATAATACCCATCATATCGACCCAGGTACTTTGCAACGTCAACTGTTTTTCCATTAAAATTATCTTTTACAAATTCATTCATAGGTGCATTATTTGTAGTTATAACAGCTAACCCGGAACTCAATGCTTCCGGCACTGTAAGTCCAATTCCATCTAATCTTGATGGATACAAATAAACATCTCCTTGATAGAACGGAAAGGGGTCAAATGTACCTGTTATAAATTTGACCCTATTGTCAGATTCAATCAGACTCTTGAACTCATTTGGAGTTTCTTCATATCCAGACTGACTATAAAATTGGAGTTCTGCATCACCCTCTGTTTGCAAAAAAGCTTCAAGCCCGATAATTGATCCCCTTCGATCTGCATTCTTAGTAAGTTGCCATCCAGCGCTTATGACAAACTTAACTAAACCTCTTTGCTCTGTATATTCGGGTTTAAACTTCTCAATATCAGTACCCCAAGGAATATAAAATGCATTTTCATGCCAATTAAACACTGAAAAATGTTTTTCAGTGTTACATATTAAAAAATCATAAATTTCAAAAGCTGGTACGGTCTTTTGAGTATAGTAATCTATATAAGCCCCAATACAATATCCGTGTTTTTTTGCTTCAATTACTGGCTTCCAATAGCGTTGCTCATTAAAAAAAACGACATGGATTGATTTTGAGTCTAGCCATTTCAAAAAATGTCGTACGATAATATCGCCGTTATGTAAAGGAGCCCAAGTCACAGAATCATCATCCCAGTTTTTATCGCCACTCATCGTTTTACCACCACGTGCATAAATAAAAACATTTGCCCCTTGCGCCTCTAATGAGTCACGATATGATTTTGAAACATAACCTGCACCTGCCGGAAACCAATTAGTAACTATTGCAATATTAACCATTTTTGGATTCTATTTTAATATGACTTTATATATAGCAGATTTATTTGGTTTAATAATTCTGCAATACTTTAATAATTTTATCAGTAGCAGTTCCATCCCCATATGGATTGGATGCTTTACACATTGACTGATATAATTCTTGATCAGTTAATAATTTAGTTACGTTGTTAATGATTTTTTCTGAATTAGCTCCAACTAACTTTACTGTACCTGCATCTACAGCTTCAGGCCTTTCAGTGGTATCACGCATTACCAAAACAGGCTTACTCAAACCTGGAGCCTCTTCTTGGATTCCTCCAGAATCGGTTAAGACTATGGTTGAAAGTTGTAGTAATTGAACAAATGGAAGGTATTCAAGTGGCTCAATGAAGTAGATATTTGATTTATCTTGTTCAAGAAAATTTTCTCCAAAATTTTCTTGAACTGAATTCCTAACATTTGGATTCAGATGAACTGGGTATACAAAGTCAACATTTGGAAATTGACTACTCAAATATTTTATAGCTGAACAAATATTATCGAAACCTTCTCCAAAATTTTCTCTTCTATGACCAGTTATCAATACAATTTTACGCTTTCCATCTCCCCACGATTTTAATAATGCTTTGCTTATACCATTATTCATAAAGACCTGCGAAATTTCTTTAAATAAAGTTTCATTATTTTTTATTTTATTGATAACCCATTGTAAAGAGTCGATCACAGTATTACCCGTAGTAAATATATTTTCTTTTGATACGTTTTCATGTATCAGGTTTTCTTTACTCTTTTCTGTTGGTACAAAGTGAATTGAAGCTATTCTACCTGTAATTTGTCTGTTTATTTCTTCTGGCCATGGACTATATTTATCATAAGTTCTCAGTCCAGCTTCAACATGTCCAACAGGAATTCTTTCGTAATAAGCTGCTAAAGCACCAACCATAGATGTCGTGGTATCACCGTGTACTAGAACTAAATCATAACTTTGAGTTTTTAATATTTCTCTTAGACCTAACAATACTTTTGATGTTACATCATATAAATCTTGTCCATGTTCCATAATGTCCATATCATAATCAGGTTCTAAATCGAACAAATTTAACACCTGATCTAACATCTCTCGATGTTGGCCTGTTACACATAAATCACAATCAAAGTTCTTGTTATTTTTTAATTTTTTGACCAAAAGTGCCATTTTAATGGCTTCTGGTCTAGTTCCAAAAATCACCAATATCTTTTTAGACATTTCTTTCTCTTTTGTACTTTCTTTTGTTATTCGGCTTGATTTAATACATTATATCCAGCCTCTTTCAAATCCAAATCCTTCTGAAACAGCTTCACATCACTTTGCACCATGTCTTCCAGCAATCCCTGCAGATCGAACTTCGGTTCCCATCCCAGTTTTTCTTTGGCTTTGGTTGGGTCGCCGATTAGTAGTTCTACTTCGGTAGGGCGGAAATAGCGAGGGTCGACTTCGATTAAGGTGTTGCCGGTTTCGAGTTGCGGGCTGCGGGTTGTTTGCCCTGTTGCCTTTTCGTACTTGGTTTCGTCTATTGAGTCAATAATACCTTTTTCTTCAACGCCTTCGCCTTCAAATCTCAATTTGATGCCTACTTCGTTAAAGGCCGCGGTTATGAAGTCGCGTACTTTGGTGGTTACACCGGTGGCAATAACGAAATCTTCGGGTTTATCTTGTTGTAGCATGAGCCACATGGCTTCTACATAATCTTTGGCGTGGCCCCAGTCGCGCTTGGCGTCCATGTTTCCAATAAACATTTTGTCTTGCAGACCCAAGGCAATCTTAGCAGCAGCCCGAGTAATTTTACGGGTAACAAAAGTCTCGCCCCGCAATGGAGATTCATGATTAAACAAAATGCCGTTGCAAGCATACATGTCGTAAGCCTCTCGATAATTAACTGTTATCCAATAACCATATAGCTTGGCCGCAGCATACGGTGAACGAGGATAAAAAGGAGTTGTTTCTGATTGAGGTACTTCCTGAACTAATCCATACAATTCAGAAGTAGAGGCCTGATAAATGCGGGTTTTCTCGGTCATACCTAGCAACCGCACCGCTTCTAAAATCCTAAGAACTCCCAAGGCATCTACATTTGCGGTGTACTCCGGAGTATCAAAGCTTACCTGTACATGACTCTGTGCTGCCAGGTTATAAATTTCATCCGGCTGGGATTCCTGTATAATACGTGTCAGATTCAGCGAGTCGGTCATATCACCATAGTGCAGTACGAGTCGCTGATCTTTTTCATGCGGATCCTGGTAGAGGTGATCGATCCGATCAGTATTAAACTGAGAAGCTCTTCGTTTTATACCGTGAACGATGTACCCTTTATCAAGCAAGAGTTCGGCGAGGTAGGCGCCGTCTTGCCCTGTTATTCCGGTTATCAGTGCTACTTTTCCTTTACTCATTGTATTCTTTATTCAGTTAATCTCTACTTCCTTGATCGATTCAATATTTTGTAAAAACCATTTATACGTGTCTTCTATACCAGTCTTTAATCCAATCTTCGACTCCCAGCCTAACTCAGACATACGGGAAACATCCATGAGTTTTCTTGGGGTGCCGTCCGGTTTTGAAGAATCCCAATTGATATCACCTTCATGTCCCACTACTTCTTGTACGGTTTCAGCAAGTTCTTTGATGGTAAGGTCTTTTCCAGTTCCGGCGTTAATCAGGTCGTATTCCAGTTTGCCTTCATATTCCATCACAAACCGAACCGATTCAGCCAAGTCATCCACATGCAAAAATTCACGCATTGGAGAGCCACTTCCCCATAAAGGAACTGTTGCATGATCGTTTTTCTTTGCTTCATGAAACTTACGGATCATTGCAGGAAGTACGTGGGACGTTTTCAGATCAAAATTATCTCTTGGCCCATATAAATTGGTGGGCATCATAGAAATATAGTTCCTTCCATACTGCTGATTCAGAGCTTGACACAATTTAATACCTGAGATCTTAGCCACCGCATACCACTGATTCGTAGGTTCAAGTGGGCCGGTCAGTAAATACTCTTCTTTCATCGGCTGTGGAGCCATCTTGGGGTAAATACAGGAACTTCCCAAAAAGATAAGATCCTGAACATCATTTTCATGTGCCACATTGATCAAATTAGCCTCAATCATCAAATTATCATACAAAAACTGCCAGGGATATTCGTTGTTGGCCAAAATTCCGCCCACTCTTGCTGCGGCAATTATAACAACATCAGGCTTATGCTCGGCTATAAAGTCATTGGTAGCCTGTTGATTACGCAAATCAAGTTCACTGCTGGTGGCAGTTACAAAATTGGAGTACCCATTCTCTTTGAGGTTCTCCATGATCGCGGAACCTACCATGCCTCGGTGTCCGGCTATGTATATTTTTGCTTGTTTATCCATTTTCCTTACAGGAATTCAAAGTGAGTAATTTAAAATTAAAAATGAGTGCCCTGTAGTCAATTTTTGTAGCTCCTTCGGGCGTACCCTTAGGATTACTGGTTTAGGCTTTAAAAATATGATTCCCATCTTTGGCCTCAATACCTGCCATTGCATTTCGTGTATCAATTATACAATCACTCCACACAGCTAGTTCAGCATAATCAATTGTCGAATGATTAGTAGAGATCAACACTGCATCAAAACCTGACACTGTTTCTTTGTTCCAGTCTACAGTTTGCATTCCTGTGTACTCTCCATGCTCACGGGTCGGCATCACTTCAGGAATAAACGGGTCGTAATAAGAAATCTCGGCTCCCATTTTCTTCAGCAGATCAAAGATCTTGAAGGTCGGGGATTCGCGCATATCATCCACATCCGGTTTGTAGGCAAGGCCGATCACGAGGATCATGCTGCCGTTCATGGCTTTCTTGTGGGTATTGAGGGCGTGCATGGTTCGGTCCACCACGTAGGTGGGCATATTCGTGTTTACCTCTCCGGCCAGCTCAATGAAGCGGGTGTGCTTCTCAAACTCGCGGGCTTTCCAGGTGAGGTAGAACGGGTCAATGGGAATACAGTGACCGCCCAGTCCGGGCCCGGGCGTAAATTTCATGAAGCCAAAGGGCTTGGTATCAGCGGCATCCAGCACTTCGTGTACATCAATATCCATGGCTTCGTACACCACCTTCAGCTCATTCACCAGGGCAATATTCACCGAGCGGAAGATGTTTTCGGTCAGCTTTACAGCTTCCGCGGTTTTACAATCGCTTACTGGTACCGTTTGTACGATAGCGGTATCGTACATAGCCAAAGCTAAATTTAGGGCCTCTTCTCCAAGTCCACCCACCACTTTGGGGATTTTAGCCGTATTGAAATTCGGGTTACCCGGATCTTCGCGCTCAGGGCTGTAGGCCACATAAAAATCTTTTCCTGCTTTCAGCCCGGAGTTCTTCTCAAGGATGGGCATCATCAGCTCCTCAGTTGTTCCCGGCCAGGTTGTTGATTCGAGGATCACGAGCTGCCCCTTGCGTAAATATTTCGAAACGGTTTCCGTGGTCTGCTCCACATAGCTCATATCCGGCTCGCGGTGGTGGTCTAAAGGAGTAGGCACGCAAAGTAGTATAGCATCGGCTTCATCCAACCGGGAAAAATCGGTGGTGGCATCGGCCTTGTCGGAGTTGGCGAGGGTTTCCATCATCTCGGTTCCGAGGTGCTTGATGTAGGGGATGCCGTTTTTGAGGTTTTCTACTTTTTTCTCGTCTATATCATAGCCGATGACGGGCATTCCGACCTGGTGGAAGGTCCACATTAGTGGTAAACCTACGTACCCTAATCCTACAATACCTATGGTGTAGGTTTTATCGGTGATTTTATTTAAAAGATTTTCTAATTGATTCATTTAATATACTATGTGCTATTCTTTACTTATCGTTAGTTTGGTTTTGATGCTCTAACTACCTCTTCCCCGAAGATCAATATTCATTTAGTAGCAACCTTTACTTTATTATTTTCAAACCATTCATTAAATACCATCAAACCTTTACTAATTGAATAATTTGAGTTGTAGTGTAAAATTTTCCCTGCCTTCCCCACATCAGCCCAAGTCTGCTTCACATCCCCAGGCTGTTCAGGCCCAAAGGCTTTCTTTGCTGTAATCCCGGAAGCCTCTTCAATTGCTTCCACCAACTCCAGAAGCTCCACCGTTTGGTTATTACCGAGGTTTATCACTTCATAAATAGAATCATTGTAATCTATGGCAGCCATTACACCGTCAACAATATCATCAATATAAGTGTAATCCCGGCGGTTGGAACCATCTCCATACAGGGTGATCTCCTTCCCATCGCTCATAAGCTTCAGGAATTTATGAATGGCCAGATCAGGCCGCTGTCGGGGACCATAAACGGTGAAAAATCGCAGGGCTAAAAAACGTATATCATACAAGTGGCTGTACACATGTCCCAACAACTCCCCGCTCACCTTGGTACTGGCATAAGGATTGATTGGCTGTAACACCACATCTTCTTCCTTCCAGGGTACATTCGGATTCTTGCCATACACCGAGCTGGAGGAAGCAAATACAAACTGTTTAATTTCTTTTTCACGAGCCACTTCCAACATATTTTGTGTTCCAGCGACATTAACTTCCTGATAACTGATTGGGTCTTCAATGGACTGCCGTGCTCCGGCTTTGGCGGCCAGGTGTACGATCACATCAGCTTCTTTTGGAATAGCTTTATCGAGGGTTTCTTTGTCTCTTATATCTACTTCATGAAGTGTATAAGTATCATATTCCAAATGACCTTTTATATTCTCCCGCTTTATACTTTCATCGTAGAATGGATCAAAGTTATCAATATTGGTTACAGAATGACCTTCTGCAAGCAACCGATCTACCAAATGGCTACCTATGAATCCCGCGCCGCCTGTAACAACAATATTCTTTTTACTGTCTTTCATAAAATTACTTATATCCCTTCCCCAAAAACCAACAATTTAGGCTCTTCTATTTCAATTTTATCGTTTGGTTCATAAACTAAAGTCCGTATTCTTCGATCAACGAGTTTTTCCGCTTTTTCTACCAACTTCGCCAGGTATTGGGTATCAATATCTTCCCCTATAATAATTACATCAACAATAGTAGTTTCCAAGCCCCGCGCCAAATCCCCGGTCAAATATACGGCATGTACTTCCCCTAAATTCTCCACAATCTGCTCTATGATCTGATCAATGCCAAAATGCTTAAAGGCAATTTTCTGGAGCTCGTCAAACATAGGGAACTTCCGGTTTACGCGGTACATTTTTTTATTCCCTTCCTTATGCCCTTCAATCAATCCGGATTCTTCAAATCGGTTTAATTCTACCCGCACCGAGTTAGTGCTTTCATCAAACTCCTGAGCCAGTCCGCGCAGATAGGCGCTGCTGTCCGGGTTCAGGAAGAAGCGGAGTAGGAGCTTTAGCCGGGTTTTGGATTGAATTAGGGTATCGAGCATGTTTTCCCGAAAGGAATTTTAAATTCTGAATGTTAAATTTTAAATGGGTTATGGGTGGTTCTGAGCATCAAAGTCGATTGAATACTATGTATCGGTAGTACGATAAATCAGGCACCCTTGCTATACCCCATTTAAAATTCAGCATTTAACATTACGCAACTTTGTTGCGGTTTAACGAGTAATAATTTTACTCAATGATACGGAGGATATTTTACGCGATCAATAGGCATTCGAAATTTTGGATTGGAAATTATGAATGTGAATGGGTTGCGGGGTTTAATTAGGGTATACTTCGTAAATCGGTCACTCGATCTATCGATCATTCGCAAATCCATTCTTTTGTAAGCACTGTTGAAGATCCTAAACTTATTCTTGGAGATTGCTTCGTCGTTATTCATCCCAACCCTGCATTCAACAACCCAACTTCCTCGCAAAGACGGCCTTTTTAAAACTATGAAGTATAAACCACCTATCAACTCCCCAAAGCGTTCCCTTACCCTGCGGCAGTAGTGAAGGTTTTATTGTTTTAACGATGTGCCGGAGGGCAAGGGACAGGGATTGGGTTCTGTTTGAAATGGCCAGATGGACGTTGTTCTGCTTAGTTACTATTCCAGGGAGATTGCTTCGTCGTTATCCATCCCAACCCTGCATTCTGCAATCCAACTTCCTCGCAAAGACGGCTTTTTAAAAACTATGAAGCATAAACCACCTATCAACTCACCAAAGCGTTCCCTTACCCTGCGGCGGTAGTGAAGGTTTTATTGTTTTATCGATGTGCCGGAGGGCAAGGGACAGAAATTGGGTTTTGTTTGGAATGACAGATGGACGTTGTTCTGCTTAGTTACTATTCCAGGGAGATTGCTTCGTCGTTATCCATCCTAATCCTGCATTCAACAACACGAGCTCCTCGCAAAGACGGGCTTTTAATTGGAAAGACTGCATAATTAAAAACCAACCACTTTCCAGTACACAAGCGAAGCCGTTAAGGGCTCCACTTTTCTTTTGCTATATACCCAAGCCTACACATATCACGCACAGGTGACATCAACTTGTCACAAATAAAACATAAGCTTTAATTGTGAATATTAGCTCAAATACACTAAAAAATGTTAATAGTAATATTTTTTTCATTATAAATTGAAAATAAAGTGTATATAAAAACAATTACTTACATCATTTTATTTTTCAGAAATGACAGATGTGGAAAAGCCTCAAATTTTGTGGAAAAGTAATTGTTTTTTTACTTGCAGAGAGACCCAGTATTCCTCATTATTTAATAGCATTAGTGTTAAGTATAAATATATACTAATGCTAAGCCGTACTTTGACATATTGACTATTCATATTTGGATGATTTCACTTCTTTTTTCCCGGTAAAAAAATTGACCTTCCTTTTCTGAACAATATTCTGAAAAGGCATAACATTTTACTGAAACGAATACTTATGTTGCTTGAAGATTATACTTCATGATAAAAGCTGCGGATTATAATATGGGAGCTCCATGAAATACCCGAAAAGCTTTAACGCTTGCTATCCCAGTTTTGAATGGCGCAACTGTTCGATTATTGAACAAAACAAAAGATGCAGGACTTATCAATTTTTTTGCAGGTTCAGGGGCTGTAGTCTTAGGCTCCGAGCCTTAAGGCCTAAAGCCTGCAATATAAGTCACAAGTCTATCTTTAACATAAAGAAAGATCTTAAATCGCCATGGTTCATAAAGAATATCCGGATACAACTCTGTTCGGAATAGAAAAACAGAGACCACATAAATAAACCATACATAGCCATGGCTAGACGTAAGAAAAAGCGGTCGCGTAGCTTAGAGACCGCTGAATTCCGACTCAATGCCCTGCAAAATATCGATGAAAATCTCGATTTTGGAGCAGGATTTTCAACCAACAGCTACCAAACCCTGGTACAAACCGCTCAGGAGCAGCTAAATCGTTATAACGCGATGCTTTCTGACGTGGATAATCAGCGTAGCGTAGTACGTAAGTTGGAAAAGCAACTGGATGACGCTAACGAACGGGTTTTTTCCGGTATCATTACGCTTTATGGAAGAGATTCCATAGAGTATGAAATGGTAGGCGGAACCCGAAAAAGCAACATCCGTAACCGCAATATTCGACCTGTTACCCACGATCCCGAAGCATTTTCGGAAGATCCGGTAACTGAAGAAGAAAACGGTGGTATATAAAAAGAGCTTGTAAATTTCTTTACAAGCCCTCAAGTCATGCCCGGTCGCCTCTCACGCGGTCGGGCTTTTTTTATGTTCTTAAACTTCAGAAGTAAAGGTATAATTATAATTTCATGACATAAACGAATGTAATAACAGACAACCGGTTTACAAAATTATTTGTTCATTAAAACTGATGCTAAATCATTAAATAGTACTCTTTTGGGGCACTAGGAATTGCCGCTCAGCAGCATTAGAGATATTAATTAGCTAACTATCATCCTGAACCTGCCTGTTTTGGCAGTAATCGCGCACGAAGAGAATACTAAGATGCGGGATCTCCTTAATCAGCTTAGGATATCGATAGGGAGATCGCGGGTCTGAGCACGCGATTGTAGATGTCATGTAATTCGAGGACAATTTTTTAGTTAACACATCTTAGTCATCCAGAATGATTACCTATTACTTTCTTAAGGAGCTCACGACCTCTTCTGTCTTTACTGAATCGAGTTCAGCACAGGCGTCCTTCAACAAGGAGAAGGACGCTTTGATAAACTGTCTATACTTTAATTCGGTATAAATACTATTAATAGGCTCCGACAAGTCTCTCCTTGAGAAGGAGAGATTTAGAGAGGTCGGAGTATTGGGCTTGGAATATTTACGTAGCTTTGCAATTAATATTAACTCAAAAAATGCAGATCTTTTACTAAGCATTTGTGGGTACCGAAACATCACAAAATGTTGTCTCCAAATTACATAATATCTACAGCGATTACGGGTTTTATGTTTTTGTGAGCTTTTTACAGGTAACTAAATTACTAAGGAGTCCTTTCCCCTTGTTGAAAGGGAAATACAGAAAGGGGTTTGTATAGCGGGAGAAGGTGCGTTGTTCAATATCCTAATTCGATTCATGGAGATTGCTTCGTCGTTATTCACCCCAACCCTGCATTCTGCAATCCAACTTCCTCGCAAAGACGGCCTTTTTAAAACTATGAAGTATAAACCACCTATCATCTCACCAAAGCGTTCCCTTACCCTGTGGCGGTAGTGAAGGTTTTATTGTTTTATCGATGGGCCGGAGGGCAAGGGACAGGGATTGGGATTGGGTTTTGTTTGGAATGGCCAGATGGACGTTGTTCTGCTTAGTTACTATTCCAGGGAGAATGCTTCGTCCTTATCGATCCCAACCCTGTATTCAACAACACGTCTCCTCGCAAAGACGGCCTTTTTCAAATTATGAAGTATAAACCACCCATCAACTCACCAAAGCGTTCCCTTACCCTGCGGCGGTAGTAATGGTTTTATTGTTTTATCGATGTGCCGGAGGGCAAGGGACAGGGATTGGGTTCTGTTTGGAATGGCCAGATGGACGTTATTCTGCTTAGTTGCTATTCCATGGAGATTGCTTCGTCGTTATCCATCCTAACCCTGCATTCAACAACAAGAGCTCCTCGCAAAGACGGGCTTTTAATTGGAAGACTGCATAATTAAAAACCAACAGTCTTCCAGTACACAAGCGAAGCCGTTCAGGGCTTCGCTTGTGTAATTTCGTGGACCGCAGAGGCCGCACTACTAATCTTTAGAAGAAAATGGATTTGATGCCAAAAACTGACGGATGAAAATCCACCCAATAGAGGCGATGCCACTCAGCATCACAAATACTATTAGGATCATGGCTCCGCTGGTTTCATCATTCACGGGTACTTGTACTGGCTGAAGCACTTTGAACACCGGAGTTTCTTCCTGTACTTTTAGTTTGGCTTCTTCATATTGCTGAGTCAGCCCGTTATATAGGTTAAAAGCTAAATCATACTCAGAATTTAATCGTTGCTCTTCAGTTCGAGCTTTTGCTGTTAAATTACCTTGATTACTGTCTCTGAATTCCGCCAGCGCAAGTTGAGCTTTTTGAAAGCGATCTTCTGCTTTAGCTAATTGTTCTTCTATAAATTCTAAATCTCTAAGGACTTTCTCTGTACGATATTCAGTCAAGTACACAGTTAGCTCCTCGATAGTATATTTTGCAACATTTGCAGCCAGCTTAGGATCACCCATCTGAGCCTTAACTGTTACAACCCCTGATTCTTCATCAAGGCTGGCCGTGATGCGGGAACGAAGACTTCCAATTACTGCCATCTCTGATTTACTCAACTCAACTATCTCTGTTTCGTTAGTGATGCCGGCACTCGGAGGAGCTGTCTCTTCAGTCTTAAAAGCTCCAATAATCGTACCTGGCAGTCCTATGGTAAACTTCTTAATGTACCCGAGGAACCCAGGAGTTTGAATTTCTAAATAATATTGATACATAGAGGTAGTAGTATCATAATCCGAAAAATAAAATTGCTCTCTAGCCAGTTTATCTTGAAAACTCAGACTTTGTACAATTTTGGGATATAAGTCTACCCTTATCGCATTACTGGCAGAGTTGTAGGTTCCTCCTCCGCTTAAACCTATCAACCCACCATATTGTTGTAAAAGACTTGAAGCTCCACCCTGACTTTCGGTACTGTATTCCGGCATAAGAGTAGCATCACTGACATATTCCTTAGGGCTGAGCAAGGCTACCGCCACACCAAGAATCACACCTACCGCAACAAATCGGTATATAATTTTTCGGTTATCCCAAATGGTTTTGGCCAGTTCAATCAGGTCAATTTCGTCTTCTTCATATCTTTCATAGCCCTGATCTGCAGGTACAAGCCGGTATTCCTGAATTGGAAAATTCTCCGAGCTTCTTTTACCCGATTTTTTATCCCCGTTTTCGTTATTTGACTTATTCTCTTCGCTCACTTTTTCAAAATTTTGTTAAGCAACTATAATACGAAGTTTGACCTTCTATATAAAGAGGTAATTGTTGGCTAGATGTGAGATAAGAGATTTTAGTTTTGAGACTCGAGTATAACGGTTAGTTAAGAAAGAGACCTTTCTTGGAGCCGTAGTTTATATACCGAAAGGCATTGCCGCTCTGTGGCATTAGGTATTAATAATTGCAACATGTCATCCCGAACGAAGTGAATACGGAGATGCGGGATCACCTTAATCAGCTTGGGATGTCCACAAGGCAGATCGCGGATAATATATTTCCGCGATGACTGGCTTTTAATTATGAGATTGTTCGTTGTTAACCACCCTACCCTTACTTGCCTACTCGCAAAGGTATCCATCTGCGAACAATGCAATGAGTGAAACGAATACATTGCGCGGCAGTCTCGGTATAATGGCACGAACCTTGTTCAATATCCCAAACCGATTCTTGGAGATTGCTTCGTCGTTATCCAACCCAATCCTGCGTTCAGTAGTGTACTCTCCTCGCAAAGACGGCGCTTTTATGGGCGCAGGTAATTAATCAAGGAGTCCTTTCCCCTTGTTGAAGGGGAAAGACAGAAAGGGGTCTGTGTTTCAGGGCAAGTTGGCGTTCTTAAATATCCCAAGTTGATTCATCGAGAATGCCGCGTCGTCAGCCATCCCAATCCTGTGTTCAGCAATGTACTCTCCTCGCAAAAGCGGATTTTTTAAAACTATGCAGTATTAATCAAACCTAACTCCTTACCCCTTAAACCTATCTCAAACCATCGCCTTCGGTGCCTCTTCCGGTTTCTACCCATCACCATAAGGCTTGGTCGGTGTTTCGTTATCATACTCACCGAGCGTGAATTCATCTACTTGAATAGCGTCGTTTCGAGCTTTTTTGGTTTTTTTGACTAACTCACCTTCTTCTTTGGTAAGTATACCTTTCTCGACTGCAAGATCTGCAATTTCTAAATAGGGTCCTTTGAGCAGCTCTTTTGCTTTAATAGCTTTATAGAGCTTTTTTTGTCTACGATATCCGCTTCATGCAGAGTAAATGTATCGTATTCGTTCAGTCTTTTACCTCTTAAAAGTGTAAAGACTGAAAAGGTTTATTCACAACTATGGTGACCTCATAATAAGATTTTAAAAGTGATTACTTAAGATCCTTAATGTTCCAGGTCACACCTATTATTAGACCTAGATTGTTTGTTACCTGACCCGTGTCTAATGCAAGACCGGTTTTAAAAGATACATTTTGCAGGGTTAATGGATCATAGTTCATCTCCAGTAAGAAATTCCATTGTTCCAGAGCCGGGTAAAAAGTATAATCTTTTCGGTTATTGGCCGGATCTTTACTCCCCCACTCCTGCCCGAAGTTTGCTCCAGAGTAATTACCATGATGGAGAGTGTAGGTGGCCAACAAACGGTAATTTAATTGTGAACTCACATATCCCTCAATACCCATATGATGAGCTGCGATGCGATTGTTTTCTACAAAGGGCTGATAAATTTCAGAATCAGGTAAGTAAACTGAGATCTGGTGGGTTGTTAGCATAAGTGGATTACCTAAAATATTTCCATTGTACGACCATCCACTCCGATATATGCTATTGTTATAGTAGTTATCCCTTCCTCCATATTTATAACCACAATTTTCCTCTGTGCAAAAGGAAACGTCCCCCGGCTTGTCGTGCAGTCCTGCCCCGGATTGGTTTATGGTACGTATATACTCTACCAGAACACCTGTTATAAACTGTTTTTTTTGGGTTAATACTCCAATACCAAATAAGCCATCCCCTATATTTTGGAACTCCATTCCGCTGCTATCCTCAAAATAATGCTGCCAATACAACTTAAAATTCCACTTTTCTACTTCGCCTTTTAAACCAAAGTCCCATATACCTAAATGGTTACCCAAAGCATTAATTGACTCGCCACGTGGAGATGAACTACCCCCTCCTCTTGCAAAAAAAATTCTGGTATAATCAGAAATAGAAGAAGGTAACTTTCCATATTGTGGTGAATTCCCCCCCCACTGCACTGCGTGTACCATTCCACCATATGCCTGCAAGGGCCAATGATCAAAACCAGCCTGCAAGTATAAACTTTTTTGATGCAGATATACATCCGTTACATAGCGCGAATCCTCCAGCCAACCGTGCAACAGGTTTCCCCTTAATTTCAATAAGCCATTGGTAAATGGAATGGTCTCATATTCGGGCATGGATATATTCACCATAGGGATAGGGGTGGTGTTGTTACTTATCAGTAGGGAACCTGAGGAAAGGCCTTTTAAATGTTCACCAAAGGTTTGCTCTATTCTTCCTGCATCAAGCCTAAACACCCCTCCTTTTAAACGAACATATCCCTGATGAATGTACAATTCCGACTGATCTGCTCCGCGGACCAAGACTTCGGCACCATAACTGTAATCGAAGGTTTTATTATTATCCAGCACCGATTCCAATGAAAAACTCCATGCACTATTATAACGGCTGAACGAATCAAATTTACCGTTTCGGTTGGCCGTTAGCCATATCGGCTGATATCCCTTTACTGAAACTAAATTCTGGGATGATATACTCAAATCAGGCTTTTTAATTTGACCAAAAGACTGTTGACTCATAAACACTACCACCAACAGCAGCACCCACTTTATAAATTCGTGTAAGCTTGGGTATTTATTCACCTATTCCTTAATTATATAGTTTGGATTATTTGAGTAGCTAAGATAAGAATGGTATCCGAAGATCAATAATAGTTAAAGCGGATTCATCACATCTTTTTACTGCAAAACTTTCAAACTATAAGGGATTAGAGATTAACAACTGCAACTTATAATCTTTATTGAATAGATTATCACAAAGTTAAATGCCATAATCTTCCTCAAATAGAAGCTAATATCTTAGAGCCATAATTAAAACGATGGCAGAAGCCAAAATCATATTTTGAAGCGTTTTGAATATGTCAAAGAATATTGACTTATTAGAAATCTCCAGAGCTAACTATTTACTGCAGCATGTCCAAAGTAGAAAAGAAGCTGTCAGCTTAATTAAAACAGCCCACAGCTTCTTAAATTATAGACAGGTTTAAAACTCAAACCATCGCCTGCGGAGCTTCTTCCGGTTTCTTGCCATCGCCATAAGGTTTGGTCGGTGTTTCGTTATCATACTCATCGAGCGTGAATTCATCTACTTGAATAGCGTCGTTTCGAGCTTTTTCGGTTTTTTTGACTAACTCGCCTTCTTCTTTGTTAAGTACTCCTTTCTCAACTGCAAGATCTGCGATTTCTAAATAGGGTTCTTTAGGCAGCTCTTTTGCCTTAATGGCTTTATAGAGCTTCTTGAATACCGGCCAGGCTTCTTCAACCAACTTCATGGTATGTTCGTATCGGCCGACAGCAGACTCTTTATCTTCCGGAAGGTAAATTCCATCTGTCATATGATCCCGGTCTTCTCCGCGAGTTTGCATAGCTTGAGCAACCTTATGACCGAGTTTATCTGAGGGATAGGTTCCAATTGGATTCAATCTCCCCCAAACTCCGGCTAATCTAAATACCCAGCTTAATCCGGGTACCTGAATTTCTCGCAGGATCCCTTCAAAGGCTTGCTGAATTTTCCAGAAGCTATATTCCATAGCCCATTCAAAATATGGACGGTCCGCTTCTCGTCTTCCTTCCGCTTCAAATCGTTTGAGTGTTCCAGAAGCTAAATACATATAGCTTAAAATATCGGCATAGCGACCGGCTATTTTCTCTTTCATTTTGAGAGCTCCACCATATGATCCCAATGCGATATCTGAGAAGAAAGCAAAGGATGCTGATGTCCAGGCTAGTTTTCTAAAATACTTAGCTGAAGGTCCGCTTACCGGTGATGAGGCTAATCGGCCTCTTGTTAAGCTTAATAAGAAAGCTCTTGATTTATTCTTGGCAACGTGACCAATATGCTTCCAGAAGTTATCATCGAACTGTTTCACATCTTTGTTCATCAGTGCATCTATTTCATTGTATGCGTAGGGATGGCAACGAATTGCACCCTGACCGAAGATCATGAGTGTTCTAGTCAGTATGTTAGCTCCCTCAACAGTAATGGCGATTGGCATCGCAGTATAGCTGCTTGCAAAGATATTTCGGGGACCTCGGGAAATTCCTGCACCGCCTACAATATCCATTGCATCGGTCACAATTTCACGACCTAACTCAGTGAAATTATATTTTGCGATAGCTGTTACAACGGCAGGTTTTTGCCCACTATCTAGTCCACCGGTAGTATATCTTCGAGCGGCTTCCATTAAGTACGTATACCCACCGATTCGAGCCATGGGTTCTTCGATACCTTCGAATTTCCCGATGTTCAATCCAAATTGTTTACGGATCGCTGTATAAGCACCGATTGCGCGAGTTGCCATTTTAGATCCACCCACACTTTGCGCCGGTAATGAGATTCCACGTCCTACTGCCAGTGACTCCATCAGCATTCTCCAGCCATTTCCGGCTCCTTCTTTGCCACCAATGATGGCGTCAATTGGTACAATCACATCTTTTCCATCAATTGGGCAGTTGTAGAACGGAATTCCAAGAGGATCATGGCGTCTTCCTAAAGTGACTCCATCTGTATCTGAAGGAATAAGTGCACAGGTTATACCACGATTTTCTTCATCCCCAATTAGGTGATCGGGATCTTTAAGGTTGAACGCTAAGCCAATTACCGTAGAAATAGCGGCCAGTGTGATATAGCGTTTTTCGAAATTCATTTTGAGGTATAACTCTCCATCATCCCCTTTAAAAACTACACCTTCAGATCTCATGCTTCCTGCATCTGATCCTGCATTTGCTTCAGTCAGGCCAAAGCACGGCATTTCTTCTCCGCTTGCAAGTCTTGGTAAGTAGTGATCTTTTTGATCTTCAGTTCCATAATGAAGTAACAATTCTGCAGGGCCTAACGAGTTAGGTACCATTACCGTGGTGGCTAATGGCCCACACCTTGAGGCCAGCTTTGCTACAATAGCACTATGAGCAGTGGCAGAGAATTCAAGTCCGCCATACTTCTTGGGAACAATCAGTCCAAAGAACTTCTCTTTGCGCATGAACTCCCATACTTCTTCCGTAAATCCTTTTCGAACCATCACATCCCAATCGGTGACCATGCCGCAAAGCGCTTCCACCGGTCCGTCAAGAAAAGCCTGTTCTTCTTTATCCAACTCAGGGTAATCCTGGTCCAAAATTTTCTTAAAATCTGGCTTTCCTGAAAACAGTTCTCCTTCAACCCAAACATTACCAGCTTCAATAGCTGTTTGTTCTGTCTGTGATATTTTGGGAAGGAAATTCAGTGCATCCAGCAATTTCATGATCGGACCACTCAACACAACTCTTCGAATCGGTTTTATATTGAAAACCAATACCAAAGCTGTATAAGTGATATAAGCCCAAGCAGGCGCATTCAATCCGGCTAAACCTACATAACCTGCTACAGCCCATAACCACAACGGAGCTCCTGTATATCCTAATATCAGCATCAATAAAAATGCTGACCCTATCGATGCCCAAAGTGGGACCTCACTAAAAAATCCAAATAATTCCATTATTGCTTCCATGACGTTTCCTCGTTTATGATACTGTTGTTCGAACCAAGAATCCCTGAACTACCAGTTCAATAGAATCCTCTATAAATTGATCACTGTTTATTCGGCTATCCAGCCTTTTATTTAGCACAACCGATACTACACCGTGCAATTGTGCCCATATTGAATAGGCCGCAACTACTGGTTTTTCCACTTCCATAAGTCCCTGAGTTACACTTTCTTCAATTGTTTTCACTAACAATTCGTAAGCGCGCCGGGCTTTCCGAAACTTCTCTTTTGGATACCTGGCCATTGAATCAGACCGGACTTTGTATATAATTTTATACTTCTCCGGATATTCCAGGGCAAATTGAACATAGCTTTCAGTTATCGCTTTAAAGCGTTCAATACTATCAGTTTTTGGGAGCGATCTTGTTTCAATAAATTGGCTCAGATCTTCCACAGACTCTTCAATGAGTGTATGTAACAAGTGATCTTTGTTTTCGAAGTACAAATAAATGCTTGTTGCAGTCACATCTGCCTGTTTGGCAATTTTCCGCATTGATAGCGCCTTATAACCTTCCTGATAAAGTAAATGTCGGCTGATGTCTAAAATCTGATCTCTTAGTGGAACTTCTTCGCTCATTTAATTCATTTGGTTAACGGTGTTAACTTCTACAATGTAACCATTCCAAAGCGAAAATCAAGACAGATGTTTTTGGCTTTATGGCAGGGCATCTCGCAAAGGCATCCACCATCGAGCAGTACAATGAGTGAAATGAATACACTGCGTGGCAATCTCAGGATTAGGGCGCTGGTGTTGTTCGGCTTGGTTTCCATATTTAACTAGATTGCTTCGTCGTTAGCTATCCCAAATCTACATTCAAGCAACCTAGTCTCCTCGCAAAAGTGTTGCTAAAAAATGCGCCGGATTAAGCTACATCCCATCTCACCATAGAGTCCTTTCCCCTTATTCAAGGGGAAAGACAGAGAGGGTCATTGGATTCGCTCCCTAATCAACCACCGCACAATCGGACGCTTGCGCTATTTTGAGATTCAGGGAGACTACGATGCGTTGACTAGCAATAGTTTCACCGAATTATAGAATACCTAAAATCCCCCCAGCCAGGATGCGACGATACGGGTAAAATGATTTCCTTTACACAAGCGAATGGGTTTCAACCCTGAGCGGACCGGTGATTGTACAAGGAACATTATAATTTTGATCCATCCCAGCCATCGGACGACTCTTTGTCGGTTTGATAACCTATCCCTTTATCCAGTCGTCAGATGGTCATTTTTATGGAACTCAAATTTCACAAAGGCGTCCCATTACCCTGGCGCATAGTGTAGCATTCAATAAGGACGTCTTACCTAAAGTTAAAAGACAGCTTCAAAAAACTGATAGCTGCTAGATCCTAAACTTCAAATATTTGATCGTTTTCCCTTTTTCGAGGTGCATGCTTTCATAATAAGTGATAATAGAAAGCTCAGGGTCATTTGGGCGATTTTTATGGACATTGGCTTCGTCATCTAACAGCTCTAAATTTTCTTGCTCGATGATCTCTTTCGTGTATTCATAGAGCACATCACTATCTGTTTTTAGATTTATGATTGCTCCAGGCTTCATTACCTTTCGATACACTTTTAAGAATTTAGGAGCAGTAAGCCTTTTCCTCTCTTTCTTTATATATGGATCTGAAAAAACGATCCATGCTTCATCGACTTCATTCTTTCCAAAAAACTGGTCTAAGTGGTCGATATAACAACGAAGGTATCGGACATTTTCCAGATTGTTATCCAGGGCTTCCTTTGCTCCTACCCATAATCGATTTCCTTTAATATCTAAGCCGACGTAGTTTTTCTCGGGGTGAAGTTGAGCAAGTCCAACCGAATATTCTCCTTTGCCACAGGCTAACTCCAAAACTATTTGGTTCTCGTTTTCAAAAATCTCGGAATTCCATTTTCCTTTTGGAGCGGGATTCCCTTCGTCGAAGTCTGTGTAGACCAGTGTATTATTAAGCTTGGGCAGCTCTTCCATACGTTCTTCTTTTACCTTGGGCATAAATTAAGGAGACAGTCTTTTAATGTTCCACTTATCAGCAACAAGCTCATATTTTATTCGATCATGGAGCCGACTTCTTCTTCCCTGCCAAAACTCTATAGCTTCCGGAGTCACCTTGTACCCACCCCAGCTTTCTGGTTTGGGAACATTTCCTTCTTCATATTTCTCCTCGAGTTCGGCAAACTTCTTTTCCAAAAAAGCTCTGTTGGGCACTTCTGCACTTTGATTAGATGCTAACGCTCCCAGTTGGCTTTTATAAGGGCGCTGACTAAAGTAAGCATCACTCTCTTCCTTAGATAGTTTCTCAACTTTCCCTTCTATTAGAACTTGGCGTTCAAGACCTAGCCATAAAAAGCATAAGGAAACATTTGGATTCTGCTCCATCTGTTCACCTTTATTGCTGGCATAATTCGTGTAAAAAATAAATCCACCGTCTTCCAGCCCCTTCAGTAACACTATACGGGAGTGAGGTTTATTATTGAAATCAACCGTAGACAACGTCATGGCGTTAGGCTCGGGAATTTCGGACTCCAGAGCCTCTGTCATCCACTGCTCAAATTGTTTAAAGGGATCTTGGTTTACATCAGATTCGTCTAACGAGTGCTTAGAGTAGTCTTCACGCAGTTTTTGAAGTTTTTCTTTATTCATTTATTCAGCCAAAATATTCGGGTTCATTGCCCGGCTTCCATTTTATGTTACAACCCATACTCGGTGTTTGCGAATCTTCCGGGATTGTTTCTCCGGCAAGCATAGTGTCGAGTGCTTTCCTTAAGTCATTACCTGTAACAGGCGCATCCTTGCTTGGTCTGCTATCATCAAATTGACCTCTGTAGACTAACTTCCGGTCTTCATCAAACACAAAAATATCTGGAGTGCAAGCAGCTTTGTAAGATTTAGCAACATCCTGACTTTCGTCATACAGGTACGGAAAAGGATACCCTTTTTCCGCCATTTTCTCTGGACTATCCTGCGGATATTTTTCAACGTCATTTGAACTAATTGCTATAAAGCCTACCCCTCTTGAGATATATTCCTCAGCTACATTTACGAGCTCATCCTCAATGTTCAAGACGTATGGACAATGGTTACAGATAAACATAATCACAAACCCTTTACTCTGATCCGCATAGGTAAGTGAAAGATTACCACCGTTTACACTCGGCAGTTTGAAGTCGGGAGCTTCTGTTCCTAATTCCAGCATTGTTGATGGAGTTGCAGACATAATGTTACTGACTTTTTATGATTATTGGTTTTAACTTAGGTGTATGGACACAAAGACAAAGATATTGAATGATCGTGACAAAATTTTATTTGAGAAAGCCCTAAAGCTCTATTTCTATTTACGTCAACAAGATGTACGAAAGCTTAATTCACAAATCCGAGAACGCTTTGCGTATGCAGGACAAGTAGCCTACTCTCTTATTATAACCTATATAAGTGAAGGAAATTTGAAGCTGGAATACATGGACTTCCTTAACGAAGAGCTAAAAACCATGCGTGGACTGGATGCTGAGTTCTTAGAGCCTCTGATGATTAAGCCTCATGAGATTGATGAAATCGAGTTTAACCAGGAAATCGCTCTCACTGTTTTTGATGAGGATAACGATACCAATATCCGAATTACCTATGCACCGGATGAAGGTATCGCTAAGCTAACGCCGATAGAGTAGTTAACTAATTAACCGACGCCTCATATTCCATTTTAGTTTTTCCGGCTTTCTATTCCAATCCTAAAACATCTACCCCTTGATTAAACGTGATATCAACAGGGATACTTTGTTCTGAAAGTCTATTCAATGAAGCCTTTAACTGATCGGTTTCAACGGCGTATTTTTGCACGAAAGCATCTACTGCTTCATAATCGCCATCACCTTGCAAGGTCAATATCTTTAAAGAAAGAGCGCTGACTGCTTCTCCCACTTTATCAAAGTTGATAGCATAAGTACCTGTTTATGGTTCAGAGACCTATGTCGTTGCAAAAACCCCTTTTATTATCATAACATAAATGGTCTTGTAAAAGACTTGACATTGTGCTCCTCTGAATGAAAGAATTAAGATTTATAATTTTCTTTACATGCTCAATAAAAAATAACTTTATACCACCTTTTAACCTTAAAATAAATTGGCTATTATTTACATAATCATAGGGTTATTAGTATAAAAAACGGCATTAATTATTTATGGATCCACTCAGACAGCTCAACAAACTCATATTCATATTAGAAAAAAAAGGTTGGATAACACAAACGCCTGCCTTTATTTACGATTATCAGAAAGATTACCCTCAATTTCAGGTTCTGGAAGATCACGCCGAAATCATTCAAAAAGAGTGTAAAGAACTACTAAACATAAAGGATAATATCCCAGATCTAGATGGATTGGCAGGTACAAAAACCAAGGGTGGAGTGCAGGCTATCAAATGGAAATCTTTTATGTTCAAATCTGGAGGATTCATAGAAGAGAATTGCAGACTTTGTCCGGAAACCGCGGATCTCTTACGCGGAGTACCACGGATAAAGCAAGCATTCTTTTCAATTCTGGATCCTGAACAATACATTAAACCTCATTACGGATATTATAAAGGCTTTCTTCGGTACCACCTTGGGGTTATTATTCCGAATAACAACGAAGATAAAAATTGCAGGATTCGTATTAACGCTGATTGCGAGACATTTAACTGCGAAGACAAGTCAGAAATTGAAAAGGGGGAATCCTATTACTGGAAAAATGGTAAGGGAATCATGTTTAATGATGTATATCTACACGATGCTGCAAATGAATCCAAAGAAATAAGGGTAGTTTTATTTATCGACGTCGTACGCAAATTTCACTGGTCTATTGATTGGTTCAATAAACTTTTTCTTTTTATCGCATACAAAACGAAATATGTCAAGCAAATTGCTGAAAACGCAAAAGTTAAAACAGCAAAATAATTACTCTTTAACACCAGTAAAGATAATCCAAATACCCGCTATTCTTTTTTCTAAGTAGATACTATTTGTGTGTTACATGAAGAATAGGATTACTATTAAAACGGGAGTTGTTTTAATGTTCTATTCATCATTCAATAATTAAGGATGTTAGGTATTAAAACTATTGCTTTGAAATTTCATTATGAAGCAGCTCATCTTTAATAATCCCCTGCTTCTTCAATTCCGTTAAAATCAGTTCTGTTACATCACTTTGGAAAGGGAACTCATATCGAATATCCAGCACATACGCCTTAACCTTCAGCTTAAGGATAAACCTGCGTTCGTGCATTTGGTTCTCCGTCATAATACTGATTGGCTTTTTCAGGAATACATATTTTGAAGCCACTACAGCTTTATATGCTACATCCTTAACAAGTTCGACAGGGCTTTCAGCCGGCAAATAGATATCGGTGACTACCAGGCAATCCAGCGCGCCGGTATTGGCATTGGAGACAGCAGTGCGTATCAACTCGCCATTGGGAATGGTGACTACAGAATCACCCGGTGTTACAATTCTGCTTGAGCGAAGACCGATTTGCTGTACTTCCCCATAGTGATCCTGAAATTGAATTTTATCGCCAACCTGAAACGGTCGATCCAGAATTAACATCACCCCGCCAAACAAATTTTTAAGCACATCCTGAGAAGCTAGTCCCACAGCAATACCGACCGATGCCATCACCGTAATAACCGTGGCATACGGAGGCTGAATAATTCCTGCAATGGCAACGTATATGGCGACTGTCCATAGCACAACTCTGAAGATGGGCACCGTCCGTTTTATGCGAAGGCGGTATTTTGAAATCCGCTCCGAAAAATTGTCCAGTATCGTACTTACAAAAACCGTGACATAGTATGTTGCAATAAAGAACAGGATAATTGTAATGACCTTCGGCCACGAGATAACCTGTTCCAGTTGTGCGAGAGCTTGCTCGGCATCTCCGCCAACGGCTGAAGAGTCTTCCTGGGAAATCCCTAGTCGTTCTTCTAAGTTTTTAGTAATGGAATCGAGGCGGTTCAGGCGGGCATTCAGCAATGAGTCCACTTTTTGAACGAACGCTGTATCGGTGTTGGAAACACTAATGCTGTCAGAAATCGACACTGTTTCTTGAGCTACAGCTTGAGTCGAATACAAGACAAAACTCATTACAAGAAGCAAAAGCAATCGCGATATGTGTGTTTGTATATGCATGTCTTTAGTGTATGTAATTTGCTTCTTTCAAAACCCGAACCACTTGCCTGTAGATTAGCTGATTTAGCATATATCCATGATCGGTTTTGTATAGTATGGACCGGGAGGTTAACCTTGAAACCATTAGCTTGCTATTTCTAAGTGGCTGATGCATGATTTCTGCAAGTTCTTCAGGCAAGAGAGAATCATGCAGAATGTAAGCAGCCAGCGCAAATAACTCAGCGCTATCCAATTCATCAATGCGGGTGATGGTATTAAAATCGAAGGGTTTTATATAGAAATGGGTGTCATCATATTCATTGATAGAACGTATCCAGAATATCATAGCGATTGAGGAATTACCTTCGGCAAGCTTAGCCATTTTTTCGAAGTAGCGTTCTTGTAAAAACTCCTGAGTTTTTTTCTCATCGCCCATTAGTTTTTTAAAGGTCCTGCTTTTCTTGGTGTTTTCATCCGCCAAGAAATGAAGCTGATACCCACTGGCACGATGTCTTTTCAGGATCACTTGCTCTATTTGTTCTCCAATCAAATTATCTGATTCCACGGTATGAGTGAAATAATCTGACACGCTTAAAACCCGATCTAAAAATAACCAACCGTATCTGGTGGCGGTTGTAATCCAGAGTATCTCTTTGTTGGTTTCAGAAATCAGCAGCATCATCTGCTCTATTGCTTCGAAACCAGAAATATTCCGGAGATAACAATTCTGTACATTTTCTAAAATTACTACAACTCGCTTTTTCTTGCGCTTAATTGCTGCAATAAGGTCTTCAATGGTTTCAGCATCATCAATCTTAAGGGCAGTGCTTATTTTTGAAACTAACTGCTTCGGTCTCCAGACGGTATCCTTAAAGTTTATTTCAATGACATCATTTTTGACAAGTACTTCCTGAATCAATATTCGTGTAAACAGACTTTTTCCACTTCCCTTTTCTCCAACAATCGCTAAGGTAGAAGGAAAGTTGTTTTGCCATAGCTCATATCCTTTTTTAAACCGTTCAAACTGCTCGGGCTTTCGAATGTAAAAACGGTCATCAACTTCCTTCTTAAAATCAAACAATCGGCGATAGATGAACGGAAGTTCTGCGATTTTCTCATCCGTTTCCGATAAAAAAGTGGCCAGATCTGTTTTATCGCCTTCCAGTTCTTCCTTCTCTGCAAATCCTAAAAACTTGCGGATGTTCTGAAAATAGAGCTTGGCTTTTTTCCAGATAAACCGTGCAACCAACTCCACCTTTTCCGATATAATGGCCCACCTAACCTGAAATTTTGTCTTCCAGTCGATAGCGGTCTCTTTGGCCATAAATTCAGCACCGGCCATTCGTACTTCTTTAACATCCTGCTTCTCCAGAAGCATCGCTAATTTCGTAAACGCTACTTCCCGCTGACCTGAAAGCCTTGTTGCCAGCCCCTCGCGTTTAGTGTGGATTTTCTGAATCAGCTCGTCCAGTTTTACCCTTGCCCGTTCTAACCCCTCACGGGCAACTTCAAAAGGTTCTTCCTCGTCAGACTTTTTTACTTCATCGGCGATCTCGAGGTTGGTGAACACAATCTGAGATATTTCCTGAAGCTCATTAAGCACATTTGCCAGAAATTCTTCTGGCTTCACTTGTTTTGGGATGAACTCCTTAGCAATCTGATTATTCATCACCCGCTGCACTAGTACCTGCCAATCAACACTTTCAAACTCAAAATCAGGAGGCAGTTTCGTCATATCCAACTTCTCAACCAGTATAACTTTCTCGGGCTGATCCTTGGTCCATTCTGGAATGGCTGCTGTAAATCGGTCTAGTTTTGTACTAAAAATGGCCTCCTCCATGAATTCCGTAAGAGGCTGTATCATCTTCACTTCGATATGCTCACTGATATCATTCAGATGTTTGGTACTAAAATCCCGAATCTCTTTGAGTGACCGATTTTCAGATTCGTTAAAAACGGCAATAGCTTTTTCAAGCTGCTCCATGAGTACTTCCGACGGTTCTTCCATCGTCACCTCAAATAACTCGTCAATTGAAGAACTGAAGCCTTCTACCCGCTCCTGTACATTTTCATGCAGATGCATAAAGTTCATTGACAGGCTTACACGATCCACCAACACAGCAAATAATTCAGCCCAAATAGCAGCATTCTTTTGGGTAATTGAAGCAATACTTTTTTCTTTTTGGCTGATTTTCTCTTGGCTATAATCTCCTTCCGAAAGCTCGAAAGTTCCTGCCTTAGCAATACATTCTTCTATTTTGCTGCCAATTTCATCTAAATCAGAGTCCAGCCTTTTCTTAAAACCCTCTTTTAAAGAGTTGAGCGCCCGAAGTGCCTCCTCAAAGAATGTGGCAATGTCAGCTTCTGTTGGGGTGCTTTCTGTCGGCTTGGTGTCAATTATATCTTCGCCCTCAGTCTCTTCACCTCCTTCTTCATCCTTTGCCTTTGCCTTGTTCTTTTCAAATGAAATGAGTCCGCTGGAATGAAGCATCCAAGCATCTGCTTCTAACAAAACTTCTGATTCCAGCTTTCGGAGTTCGTTGTTCCAACTGTATACCCAGTCAGACAGGTTAAGCAGATTAAATTCGACTATATTTTTTAACGGAACCGTATGGGACCAAACTGCGGGATTCTTTTTCTCAGCGCCAACTATCCCTCTAACGCTATTACCTGCTGAGGTACCAAAAGAAGAAGTGCTTCGGGTAACCCGCTTTACAAGCTTGCCGGCTTTGATGAATACGGAATCAGATTCTGAAGCATTAAATCGTTCTTCCTGTTGTGGCAATTCAATCTCTGAAGGAATTTCATCCGTCAGCTCATTAAACGCTTGAATCCAATCAATTTTAAGATCCAGGTTTTCATCGTCTTTTTTCTTTGGAAGCTTAGATTGCAGTTTTTCCGTCAGGGTTTTAAGTGCTTTTTCAGTTTCCCCGCTATCTATTCCATCCGACGTATCTTGCAGCAAATTAGCAAGATCCTGAGAATCTGAATTCAGTTTGCTAACTATAATGCTGCTTACCTCATCAAGCCATTCCTGATGAACTTGTGATACTATTTTTTCTCTGGAATAATCGGACTGCATGCGCATAAAATCGATTTTCTAATTACTGCCTTAAACTCGGCTTCTTCTACTAATATGATAAACACCCATTTTCATCGTTAAAGCACTACGTAATTAAAGGCGATACACTTTATCCTTTTTTCTGAACTCTTTCAATGGTTTACAGAATATCTTACATTATACGCATCATCTACTTAGGCAAATGACTTACCGAAATAATAACCCCGACTCGAATATGCGCATTCCGTTTTTTTCCAGAGCGCTACTATTGCTGTTTATTTTTCTGTTTTCGTGTGTATCCAGCTATGCACAAACGCAGTTGTACAGAGTATCTAATACGGCTCGAAGTGACGGCATGGGCTACGTTGTGCGTTTTCATCAAACGGCACCTGTAGATTCATTTGAAGTAATACAACCGGCTCCGGATCTCATTCAGATGGTTCTTTATGATGAAGAAATTGATACTACCGGTCTTCAACTTCCCGAGCAAAGTGAGAAACTGAAGGAAGTTCGGCTTTATAAATTAGAGTACGGGTATGGCATAGACATTTATCTTGCTGATGATGCTTACTATCAGTCCAGAGGATATTTAGACCAAAACGGCTCTGATGTGTTAGTTAGCCTGGAAGTTTCAACCGAACGTGAAGTCAACAGATTTTCACAACAGTTCTTAGCAAGAAATTGGTACGAAGAACTTGTTGATTTGGGCAGCACGCTACAACTTGAGAATCAAGAAGTAACAAACAGCAGCCCACCTACCGACGATTTCTACAACAACGTAAAAGACAAACTTCGATTTGATAAAATTGTCATTGATCCTGGGCATGGAGGATGGGATCCCGGTTCCATTGGATATAAGGGTGTCAAAGAAAAAGATATTACCCTGGCAGTAGCAAAACGTCTTGGTGAATACATTCAAAACAGCCCTGAAATGGAGGGTGTTGAAGTGGTATATACCCGGGAAGATGATACATATCTTGGGTTAGCAGAGCTTGGGCATTTCGCTAATATTGCCGAAGGCGATCTTTACATCTCAATTCATTGTAATGCTTTTGATGATCAGTATGTCCGGGGTGCTGAAGTTTACTTCCTCGGTTTACATAAAAGTGATGCTTCTTTTGAAGTAATGAAACGCGAGAACAGTGTTTTTAAAAATGAAGTTGATAAGGAACTTACAGAAGAAGACTTATTGGTGTATGAACTTGCTCACAGCGGCTTTATCGCCACTAGTGAGAAGATAGCCTACATGATAGAAGATCAGTTTAAGAATCGGGCACAACGTAAGTCTCGGGGTGTTAAACAAGCCGGGTTCCAGGTGCTTTTTGAAGCCTCTATGCCTGCGGTTTTGGTTGAGCTAGGTTTTATTTCAAACCCATCTGAACAAAGATTTTTGACCAGCGATTATGGCCAAACTATCATGGCGTCAGCCCTCTTTAGAGCAGTACGAAATTATAAAGTTGAATACGAAGAGAAGCAGGCCTACAGCGCCACTTCTAACTAGATAAAGCATGTCTAAGAATCCTTTGGTCATCGGAGTTGCTGGTGGTAGTGGCTCAGGTAAAACAACGGTTGTTAATTATATCTGTGATGAATTTGCAGCCGACAACATTCTCCGCATCGAGCATGATTCCTATTACAGGGAACTCCAGCATCTTCCTTTTGAAGAGCGTGTAAAACAAAATTTTGATCACCCTGCTTCTCTCGAAACTGAACTCATGATCCGTCACATCAAGGCTTTGATGGAAGGTTATACGGTTGAAGTTCCGGTGTATGATTTTGAACAGCACACCCGTAAGGAGGAAACCATTACAGCTACTCCTTCTGAGGTTATCCTTATTGACGGCATTCTGATTTTTTCAGAGCCGGATTTATTGGAACTCATGGATGTTAAAATATTTGTGGATACGGACGACGATGTCCGTTTACTTCGCCGACTAAAACGTGATATACAGGATAGAGGACGTTCAGTTGACGGTGTGCTTGCTCAGTACGAAAAGTTCGTTCGCCCTATGCATCTTGAATTCGTGGAGCCCAGCAAACGATATGCGGATGTAATTATCCCCCGCGGTGGCAAAAACAAAGTAGCTCTTGAAATGGTCTCTGCGCTTATTCGAGGACAGATGAGTTCCTGATTTGAACACTACAGATCCTGAAACAAGTTCAGGATGACAACGTTCTTTTTTAAATCTGGCTAATCAAAATCTTAACGTGAAATACCAGTCCTCAAGAGTTGGATTGTGTTTCCTGATCAGATTCCACTTCCATTTCTTATGCCAATTTTTTAACTGCTTCTCTCTTTCAATCGCATCACTGATAGTACCACATTCTTCAGCGTAAACAAGTATGGTCAGCTTATATCTTTTGGTAAACTCAGATCCTTGCCCTTGTTTATGTTGCCATATTCTTTGAGAAAGATTTTTGGTAACACCGATATAAAGCGTAGTTCTTTTATAATTGGTTAATATGTAAACATAAGCTCTACTCATATCCAGTAAGAGCGCCCTCAAAAGAATTCCTTACAATATTTGTCGTCATCCTGAACTTGTTTCAGGATCTTTAACTGAGCTTTGCTGTATTACAGATTCACACAACACAATCCAGCCAGTCCAAAGCCATATGGATAAGCAATCCCAAGCCTGCTAAGTGGATTAGTTGGTACCTTTTTTCATTACCATCATCTGGCTCCCAAGTCTTTATAAATATCGGAATCAAAAACATCAGCCCGTAAACAATAATAGCCGGAGTGGTGTGTAGGGGATGAAAATTAATCGAACATCTTAGCGGATCATAAATGGGATTGGCCAACAAGTGATCCACATCAACCAGCATGGTAGCTAAAAGAATGATAGTTGTCTTTAGCCAGTCTGACCCGTAGAAAAGCAAGGCAACAGCAACAGGAACAATTATGTGAAATGCAATATGTATCATGAACCGGCCAGCCGTTCTTCCAATCGTTTCATCCCGTCAAAAACCAGAAATGGCCGAAGCTTAGAATCTTGCCCTAATATAGACTCAACGATATTACCTTCTCCCCCGGTGATGAATAAGTCATAGTGACCAAACTCATCCTCATATTTTTTTAGAATTCCTTCTATAGCAATCTTATAAAATCCCGCCTGCCCCCATTGCAATGAGTTTTCAGTACTTTTGCCCGGCCATTTTTCAGGGATGTTCATTTCAACCTTAGGTAGAGCAGGTGCTTTTTCACGAAGAACATCTACAAAGCCGGATATCCCCGGAGCAATAATTCCGCCATGGTACACATCATTCTCGTCCATAAAATCAATAGTGAGCGCGGTGCCGGCATCAATTACAACTACTGAGTTTTTAGTTTGATTAGTAGCTCCAAAGCAGGCTAAAAACCGATCGATGCCTAATGTTTCCGTGCTTCTGTAATCAAGCAGATCACTCGGAATGTCACTAACAGACAATTCTACTACATCAACGTTCTTTAGTTCATGATGTAGTGCTGACTTCACATCATCCCGAACACTGGCAAGTACAATGTGCGAAAAAGTCTCTGGGTGCTCATCAATCCACTGAACTAATTCAGATGCCTTATAATTTTTTTTGGCATGAATAGCTTCCCAATTAAGTCCTTTTTTGTATGCTCCTTTAATGGAAGAATTCCCTACATCAAGGTAAAGTGGATTTTTTGGCTGAATGGAATCGATTTTGCTCATCTTTTTGTAGTACTTTTAACAAAGGAATTTAAAACAAAATACCACATTTATAATGAATCTTGATTCAAAAATCGCCATCGTAACCGGAGCCAGTAGTGGAATTGGAGCTGAATTCAGTAAAATGCTGATCGAAAACGGTGCTGAAGTATATGGTCTTGCGCGAAGTGAAGACAAGCTCAACAAGCTTCAAAAGTCTCTCGGTAACAAATTTCACCCCGTAAAAATGGATATCACCAATGCCGAGGATTTAGAAGAATGGGTGGATGATACTTTTAATTTAAATCACCAGCCGGATATTCTCATCAACAATGCCGGAGTTATGTATTCTGCGAATGTTGAAGATCTGTCTATGAGTGAATGGCATAATATGATCAATGTGAACCTGAATGGTATTTTTTACCTAACCCGGCTCATTGTTCCGCTCATGAAAGAGAATGAAAATACCACTCACATTATCAATATTTCCTCTATTGCCGGAATCATGGGCAATCCAACTATTTCCGGATATAACGCCAGTAAATTTGGAGTACGTGGTTTTAGTGAGGCTCTTTTTAAGGAATTGAGATATGACGCAATTAAGGTTACCTGCGTATTTCCGGGCTCTATCGATACCGAGCTGTTCGATAAAATTGATGGCATCGACAACCATCCAAACATGATGAAAACAACCGATATCTCAAGCACGGTTAAATTCCTCCTCGAAACGGATGACAATTTCCTGATTAATGAAATCACCATGCGCCCATTAAACCCTAAAGATCCTACAAACTAAGAGACCGATCTCGCCCACCATGCATGCATTGCAAAAACTCTTATTAACAATTGGAGTCTTATCGACTCTTCTATTTTTTAGCAATTGTATGGGTACGGAGAAATCTCCAAGACCTGATAATCTGATTGCTGAAGAAAACTATATCGACCTGTTGGTAGAGATGCAGCATATAACCACCTATCGAAATGCAATGCCTGATAGCGTTAATGCGGATTCTTTGAAAAGTCTGATTTATGATAAGTTTGGAATTACTGAGGAAGAATACCTCACCTCACACCAATACTATCAAAAACAGGTAGATCGACAACTGATAAGGGTTAATGAAGCCGTTCGGCGGCTGGAGGGTGAAGAGCAATACATCCAAACTCATATTGATTCGATGAAGGCAGCGGTAAGGGATACGGTTAAATAGGTTTTAGTAGGAAGGCGCAAGAAATAAGGTTCAAGTAAATAATATCCCTGGTGACGAACGCTCTGCGTCGTCACCAAATTCGCTACGACGCAGAGCGTTCATAGCGAGATTAGTTAGATATAGTTTGTAAGGAATCAGGTTTAAACAGCTCTACATTTCAATACCGAAACTCAGAAAATGCTCCACGCTCTGCTAAAAAAAACTAACACCTAAAACCTTGCTGCTATTACCTAAATCCCCTTATAAAATCCCGGCTTCTCCGGCACCGTAGTCACCTTATTCTCTCTTATCAAAAACTGAATCCCATGCTGTACTTTAGCTTTTGATTGACCTGTAGAGTCGCAGAGTTGAGCTAATGTTTTTTCTTGCGACTTAAGCTCTTCATAAATCACCTTCAATTCATCATTAGATGGCGTTTCATTAGCGGCTGACTTCGATTTCAGACAGTTATCACAATGCCCGCAAGGCTCCGCATCTGTATCTCCGAAGTAGTTTCTAAGATATACTTCCCGACAAGTATCCGTAAGGATGTATCCATGCATATGCTCCAGCTTTCGGAATAAGTTATTTCGATGGGATTCGACTTCCTTCTTCGTCAACGGCAACTTTCGGGAGCGGGCTTCCAGTACTTTAACCAGATTACGCTGCTTATGCATTTCAAAAACCAGAACCTGATCATTTTGCATCAGTACGTTTAACGCTTTCACCAATGAGTTCCTTTGAATGGACAACTTCTCGAGCACATATTCTTCATCCAGCTGCACCATTTCACGAAAAGCTAATCCGCCAAACATACGCTCCAGCTTGTCTGTGAATTCTGCCTTCTCATCGTTTTTACACTTCTCCCGAAAAGTCTTCATCGCATTTTGGCTGAGCGTAAACTGAATGCTCACCGCAGGCTTCACCTCTTCATGCATGGCTATAATATCAAACTGATCAAGAATACGCATGGCTGCTCTGGCCTTTCCATATTTCAGTTTACCGCGTTTTTTGATCTGCTCAATATCAAACGGCATAGACTCTTCCATCTCTGAACCCACTGCCAGATAAAAGCTGTCACACAAAATCTGATAGACGTGATCCAGTTCATCCAGAGTTGGATAGCTTTGGTCGATCCGGTCATCCGCTTTGTAGTAATCCGATTCCCGATACAATAAGATTGGAAAGCTCTCTTCCCCATCCCGTCCTGCACGGCCCGCTTCCTGATAATAAGCCTCCAGTGAATACGGCATTTCTTCGTGTATCACATATCTGCAATCCGGCTTATCAATGCCCATCCCGAAAGCATTGGTGGCCGCTACAAGGGGCGTTTCACCTGTAATCCATCGCTGTTGAATGGCTTTCCTCTTTTCAGACTCTACGCCGGCATGATATGCTTCCGTCTTAATTCCGAGCCTGCTAAACCGATCTGCAAGGTGTTCGCAGTTCTTGCGGGTTCCGCCATAAATAAGTCCATCTCCTTTTTGAGCACCTTTCTGAACCGATTCTTCCAGCTTCTGTTTTTTCTTTGGTGATTTCACCACCCACCACTTTAGGTTTGGACGTGAAAATCCCCTTGAAATAACATTGGGCGCTTCATAACCCAATGATTCAACAATATCCTTCTGAACTTCGGGCGTAGCCGTTGCCGTTAATGCAATCCAGCGGGTTTGGTCGGCTATACTTTCAAGTGAAGTTTTAATGTCCCGGTAGCTGGGCCGAAAATCGTGCCCCCACTCACTGATGCAATGTGCCTCATCGATGGCAACCAGGTCTATGTTCAACCTTGGCAATTCAGCTTCCCATAAACTCGTTTTGAGTCTTTCCGGCGCACAATAAAGCAGCTTATACATCCCATTTCTGGCATTCACCAATCTCTGCTCAACTTCATAAGATGGGATTGTACTGTTGATGAACGTTGCAGAAACGCCTTTGGATTTCAGTTGCTGAACCTGATCTTGCATGAGCGCAACAAGTGGGGAAATAACAAGTGTCATCCCCTCAAAAACTGTAGCCGGCACCTGATAGCAAAGTGACTTACCTCCCCCGGTTGGAAAGAGAACGAGTGTTTCCTTTCCATCAAAAACCGATTTAACAACTTCATCCTGACCCGGACGAAACCCATTAAATCCCCAAAATTTTTTTAAATTTAATTCTGCTTTGTGAAAATAATCCTGCAACTTTACCCTTATAGAGTTATCTCTGTTTTACTTCAAAATACAAACCAATGCGAACAAATTTCCTATTCCTTCTCTTAATAATTCTGACCTGGTTTTCTTGTGGCAATATATTTACTGATGGTGGAGATGATGTCGATTATCGAGAAGAAATGCGAACCTTTGTTGGTGAGATATCAGCTTACGCTAAAGAACAAAATCCTGACTTTGCAGTCATTCCCCAAAACGGACATCCGTTGATTCTCAGAAATGGAAATACAGCCACTTCATATTTGGATGCTGTTGACGGTTTAGCTCAGGAAAGTTTGTTTTTTGGTTATGGAGGAATGGATCAGCCAACTCCGGCAAGAGAAACTAATAACCTGTTGAGGCTGCTGAATATTGGTAAAGATGCTAACAAAGCTATTTTGGTAACCGATTATGTAACTACCTCTTTTAAAGTGAATAATTCTATAAACCAAAACACGGCTCTTGGTTTTATACCCTTCGCAGCACCAAAAAGAGAACTGACTGTAATCCCTGCAAGAACATTTCCTTTGACAGGTGAAAATGATAATGACATTACTCATTTATCGGAAGCCAAGAATTTCTTATACCTGTTGAATATGGAAGATTTTGACTCAAAAAATGACTTCATATCATCCGTTCAGAATACCAATTATGATGTTATTGTTATGGATGCCTTCTATGGCTCGAGAGTATTCACCCCCCAGGAAGTTGAACAGCTTCGACAAAAGGAAAATGGTGGCACACGGTTAGTAATCAGCTACATGAGTATTGGTGAGGCAGAAGATTATCGCTATTACTGGAATGATGAATGGCGACAAGGTAATCCCGAATGGTTGGTGCGCGAAAACCCAAACTGGAAGGGTAATTTTAAAGTGCAATACTGGAACCCGGATTGGAAAGCTATCATACTGGGGAATGAAGATTCCTACCTCCAGTTAATATTAGACGCCGGATTTGATGGTGTCTATTTGGACATCATTGACGGCTTTGAATTTTTTGAAAATCAGTAACTATGAAAACCTTCTATTTAATATTCCCTGTTTTATTAATGATTCTAAACGGGTGCAATGAAGCCCCATTAGCAACTGAAGAAGGATATACTATTACCTATGGGACTTCTTTTGGGATGTGTACCGGAGATTGCTATAAAGAAACTTCCATTACTGAGGATGAAGCCGTACTTACGGTTGCTAGCTATGGGAATCCACCTAACAACGGGTCTGAAGTCAGAGCAAGTAAAGAACTTTCAACTCAAGAATTTGAACGTATCAAGGACATGGTTGAAATGAGTGCTTTTATCATACTACCGGATAGAATTGGCTGCCCTGATTGCACAGATGGCGGAGCTGAGTTTATTGAAATCAGCACCGTAGATTTTCAGAAAAAAGTAACGTTTGAATATCTAGACGAACCTTCCCGAATTAGCGACTTAGTCGTAGAACTCAGAGAGTTTCAGGAAGAGCTGTATACTTCCTCACAAGAAGTGCCAGCCATTAATTAAATAACCGGCAACTTCCCTTCAAACATATTCTCAAAACGGACTCCCTCAATATTCTTATCAAGCAGCAGGCCAAGTGCGTCTCCTACTTTTGAACAGGAGATGAAATTCCTTGAATGTAAGTCCTGAGTAACAAGCCCCTTCTTAATCATGAAGGTAATGTTGGTATTGATCAGTTCAGCCTCTTCCTTCAAACCAAAGTGATTCAACATCATGGCTACTGACAAAATCATTGCGATGGGATTGGCGATATCCTTTCCAGCAGCCTGCGGATAGCTTCCATGAATAGGCTCAAACAGCGAAGCTTTCTCACCGATTGATGCCGAAGGTAATAACCCAATAGAACCTGTTATCACACTGCTCTCATCAGAAATTATATCTCCAAACATGTTCTCAGTCAAAATCACATCAAACTGATTAGGTCTTAGTATGATTTGCATAGCCGCGTTGTCTACAAAGAGATATTCCACTTCTACATCTGGATAGTTTTGTGCTATAACCTGTACAGTTTGTCGCCAGAGCCGTGACGTTTCCAGGACATTGGCTTTGTCGATCAGTGTTAGTTTTTTGCGCCGGTTTTGAGCTGCTTGAAAAGCCAGCTTAGCAATGCGTTCAATTTCAGCGACTGAATAGGTGCAGTGATCATACGCGGATTCTCCATCTTCACTTCGGCCTTTTTCGCCAAAATAAATACCTCCCGCCAATTCCCTATAGATCACCAGATCGGTACCCTTAATATTTTCTTCCTTTAATGGGGATCGCTGAATCAGAGAATCATAGGTTTTAACCGGCCGGATATTGGCATACAACCCAAGCTCTTTTCTGAGCCGTAATAATCCCTGCTCTGGACGTACTTTGGCATTTGGGTTATTATCATATTTTGGATCACCAATAGCACCAAACAGAATCGAGTCTGCATTCAAACAAGTCTCGAGGGTTTCTTTAGGAAGCGGATCACCGGTTGCTTCAATAGCTACAGCTCCTACCAATCCCTTTTCATATTCAAACTCATGGCCAAAGCGCTCAGCTATCACTTCCAAAACTTTGATGGCCTGCTTTGTTACTTCAGGCCCAATTCCGTCTCCGGGCAATACAGCTATTTTCTTTTTCATTTCCTAAAACTCCACATGTTGTTTTTCAAATTCTTTGATTTTGTCCATTTTACTGAGCAGGAAGTCAATATCGTCATATCCCTTCAGCAGACACATTTTTTTAAATGAGTTGATTTCGAATGTTTCACTGCTTCCATCTTCTAAAGAAATCTCCTGATCTTTAAGATCGATCTTTATTGGGGTTGATGGTTTTTTCTTAATATCTCCCAGCATCTTCTTTAGAAACTCTTCGCTCACCTGAATAGGTAAGAGTCCGTTGTTGAGTGCGTTTCCTTTAAAAATATCAGCAAAAAAGCTTGACACTACTGCTCTGAATCCATAATCATATAATGCCCAGGCAGCATGCTCGCGGCTTGACCCACAACCAAAATTCCGCCCTGCTACTAATACCTTTCCTGAATATTTTTCATTATTCAGCACAAAATCTTCTTTAGGGTTTCCGTCGGAATCATATCTCCAGTCCCGAAATAAGTTTTCTCCAAATCCTTCTCTGGAAGTTGCTTTGAGGAAACGAGCCGGTATAATCTGATCGGTGTCTACGTCTTCTTCAGGAAGCGGAACAGCCGGTGTTTTTAGTACTTTGAATTTCTCCATTTCTAAACCGCTACTTTTTCGAGTGTGAATTTTCGAGGATCAACCACTTTTCCTTCAATTGCGATGGCTGCTGCAGTAAGCGGACTTACCAGCATAGTTCTGGCTCCCGGCCCCTGCCTTCCTTCAAAATTTCGGTTTGAAGTTGAAACGCAGTAATCGCCTTTGGGGATTTTATCCTCATTCATTCCCAAACAAGCCGAGCAGCCCGACTGGCGAAGTTCAAATCCGGCTTCAGCAAGAATAGTATCAATTCCTTCCTTTTGAGCCTGCTCCTGAACTTGTCGAGAACCCGGGACAATCATTGCTTCTACATGATCAGCTTTCTTTTTGCCTTTCACATAGTTGGCCACGATCCTTAAATCTTCGATCCTGCTATTGGTACAGCTTCCTATAAATACATGATCTATTTTCTTCCCTTCTAAAGATTGACCGGCTTCCAATCCCATATATTCTAAAGACTTTTTCAGTCCGTCTGGGTTTTCTACTTCTTCAGGTTTAGGAACCGTTCCTGTGATTTTAATTCCTGCTCCCGGATTTGTCCCATATGTAATCATCGGCTCAATATCTTCAGCCCGGTAATTGTATTCGGTATCGAAAACAGCTTCATCATCTGAATAAAGTGTTTTCCAATATTTGACAGCTTTTTCAAATTTTGCTCCTTTTGGTGCAAACTCTTTTCCCTTTACATACTCAAAGGTAGTTTCATCAGGAGCAATCATGCCGCCACGAGCGCCCATCTCAATGCTCATATTGCAGATCGTCATCCGGGCTTCCATCGAAAGACCCCAAATAGCGGTTCCGGTGTATTCAACAAAATGTCCGGTTCCCCCGCCCGTTCCTAATTTTGAAATAATGTAGAGGATGATATCCTTGGCATAAATACCTTCTCCAAGCTCTCCATTAATCGTGATGCGCATGGTTTTTGGACGTTCAACCAACAGACATTGAGTGGCCATAACCTGCTCTACCTGTGATGTCCCGATTCCAAATGCGATTGCACCAAATGCCCCATGAGTAGAAGTATGACTATCACCACAAACTATGGTCATGCCCGGCTTAGTGATCCCCAATTCTGGTCCAATTACATGCACAATTCCTTGATAAGGATGCCCTAATCCGTAAAGCTCTATGCCAAAGTCTTCGCAGTTTTGCTGAAGGGCATCAACCTGTAGTTTGGATAAAGCGTCTTTAATAGGCAGATGTTGGTTTTTCGTGGGAACGTTGTGATCAGCCGTGGCTACAATTTTGTCGGTTCGGTGGATATCAACTCCCCGATTCCGAATACCGCTAAAAGCCTGTGGACTTGTAACCTCATGGATTAAATGACGATCGATATACAGGACTTCCAATCCTCCTTCAACCTCCTCCACAACATGCTGATCCCAAACTTTATCAAATAACGTTTTTGACATATACTGCTTTATGCTTCTTCAATATGGTTAGTAACTCCAATTTCTTTAATGTTCGCTACGACGCAGAGCGTCAAGAGCGAGTATTGAATTATCGAACGTAAAATTATGACTCAGAAGAGTGATCTAAAATCTGGTTACGCACGCTCCGCGTCGTAACTAATCACTTCAATATTAATCACCCGGTTGCGGATACTGAGAACAAACGAATCAAATCCTGATCCTGAATTATTTTCTGCTCATCCGCGAGATTTAGAAATTCTTGATAATGTCGGTCCAGTTCTTCCTTTCCAAACTCAAAACCCAGTTTCTGAGCTCTGTAATGTAAGGCAGCACGTCCGCTTCGTGCCGTAAGTACAATAGATGATTCCAGAGCACCGACTTCATCCGGATCAATGATCTCGTAAGTTTCCCGCGATTTTATAACTCCATCCTGATGAATTCCCGATGAGTGAGCAAATGCATTTGAGCCGACAATAGCTTTATTTGCCTGCACCGGCATATTCATTTTCGCTGATACTAAAGCACTAACTTCACACAAATGCTTTGTATTGATGTTAGTATCGAAGTTCAGGTCATGATGCTTGCGCAAAATCATCACCACTTCTTCCAGCGATGCATTTCCGGCCCGTTCTCCAATACCGTTAACGGTACATTCTATTTGTCGGGCGCCGTTTTGAACACCTGAAATAGAATTCGCCGTTGCCAACCCTAGATCATTGTGGCAGTGTGTTGAAATCGTCGCTTTATGAATTCCGTCCACATTCTCCATCAGGTACTTGATCTTCTCTCCATATTCGGAAGGAAGACAATAGCCTGTAGTATCAGGGATGTTTACGACGGTAGCCCCGGCTTTGATAACTTCTTCTATAACCTGCGCAAGAAATTCATTATCGGTACGACCGGCATCTTCTGCGTAAAACTCTACATCTTCCACATACTTCTTCGAGAGCTTCACCGCCTCCACTCCCCGCTCAATAACTTTTTCGCGGGTTGTCCGGAGTTTATTGAAAACGTGGCTGTCTGATGTTCCAATTCCGGTATGGATTCTTGGGTGCTTTGCTTTTTGAACAGCTTCAGCTGCTACTTCGATGTCGTTTTTAACGGCGCGAGTGAGGGCACAAACCGTTGAATTTTTGATAATTTCTGAAATTTGCTTCACCGACTCGAAATCGCCTGGACTTGAAATCGGAAATCCAACTTCCATCACGTCAACTCCAAGACGTTCCAATTCTTTGGCAATTTCAACTTTTTCCCCGGTATTTAATCTACAGCCGGGTACTTGTTCGCCATCGCGAAGTGTGGTATCAAAAATTTGAATCTGAGTGTTTGGCATTAGTCTGAGGATTTCTAACTTAACTGCCGAATCAATTACTTTCTCTGGTCAAAGTTCAAGTAATTGGGACGAATGTATTGGGAGCCAAGGTTTTTCTAAAACCATATTCTTAAGTAATTACGACACCCAAGCATTTGCCCTATATAATTATATACAATATTTTTAATTACTTAACTCGATTACACTCACTCATTTTGTACAATGGCCAATCAACCAAATGACTTTCTTTATCAGCTGATAAAATCGTTGACTAAGGCTGAGAAACGTGCTTTTAAGATTTACGCGACCCGAAACAGCACCCCGGACGCTAAATTCATCAAGCTCTTTGATGCCATAGATAAGGTGGATGAATACGATGAAGATGCCATCATCAAAAGCATCAAAGAAGTTAAAAAGCGACAATTTTCGAATTTAAAAGCCCACCTGTATAAACAGATTCTGACCAGCCTTCGGCTCACTAATATAAACCACAACGTAGATATTATGCTGAGGGAGCAAATTGATCATTCCCGCATTTTATATAACAAGGGTTTGTACAAACAAAGTCTACGCCTGCTGGATAAAGCCAAATCTTTGGCCCATCAAAACCACAGGCACTCCCTTGAATACGAGATTATTACTTTTGAACGAATTATTGAATCTCAATACATCACTAGGAGCCTAAAAAACAGGGCTGATGAACTGATAGAGCAATCTGAGCAGAAACTCGAAACCCTATCAAACTACACCCGCCTCTCTAACCTTTCGCTACGCTTGTATGGAATTTACATCAAGGCGGGACATGTTCGTGATGAAGCTGATTACGAGAATATCAGCCAGTATTTTAAGCAGGAGCTGAAAGACATCGATCAGACGAATCTTGGGTTTTTTGAACAGCTTTACCTGTATGTTTCTTATGCCTGGTACAGCTTAATTGTACAGGATTTCCTTCTTCAATATCGGTATGCGCAGAAGTGGGTAGATCTGTTTCATGATAACCCTGATATGCTGGAATTGGAACCTATTTGGTATCTAAAGGGTCAGCATGTTCTGCTCGAGGCCTTATTCATACTAGGCCATTACACAAAGCATGAGACCGTTCGGAATCAGTTAGAAGAGTTTGTTGAAAACCCTCCCTCCCGCTCCAACGAAAACCTGGAAACGTTGGGATTCATGAATTTATACACGTCCAAGATAAACGGTCACTTCATTGCGGGTACTTTTTCTGAAGGCGTAAAGATGGTACCCGAGCTAAATCAAAAGATCCAAAAGTACTCTCAGCAGGTTGATCCTCACCGAATTCTCGTTTTCTATTACAAAATTGCCTGCCTGTATTTTGGAGCCGGAAATAATGACAAGGCTATCGAATATCTAAACAAGATCATCAACTATCCGGACCAGAAACTGCGGGAAGATTTGCATTGTTTTGCCCGAATTCTAAACCTGATTGCGCATTACGAGCTTGGCAACCAAACCCATGTAGAATATCAGATGCGTTCAGTGTATCGGTTTCTAAGAAAAATGAATGATCTTAATCTGGTTCAACAAGAAATTCTGAAATTCCTTCAAGATTTAGGCAAAGCAAATGGGGCTAGCCTGAAGGAAAAATTCAAAGATCTCCGGGAACGACTCCTTGAAATCAATGACATGCCTTACCAAAAACGTCCATTTTTATATTTGGACATCATATCGTGGCTGGAGTCAAAAATTCATGGAAAACCTGTTCAGGACGTTATAAGCAGCAAATTCACGCCTCGGGATTAAACTAGCTGCCCCTTAGACATCCCATCAATCCAAAAGTTCAACTGCAACCTTTGTTGATATTAAAGAACCATCCGCTTTTCTTTGGAGCGATATAAACATTTAAATATGCTGTCAATCATTCTTTCTCTGGTCATTATTCAAATTATTGGTATTCCATACCGAACAGGGAAAGTTTTGTGACGACATCAGATTATGATTACACAAAGCCTTCCCTAGCCCGGAAGGCTTTTTTTTTGCACTAAGTTTTTTGGAACTGATTTTCACTCACTCATTACATGGCGGAATTAAATAAATACAGTAAACAAGTTACTCAGGATGACTCTCAACCGGCCGCCCAGGCTATGCTACATGCTATTGGTCTGGATGATGAAGACCTTCAAAAACCCCTCATCGGGATAGCTAGTACCGGTTATGAAGGCAATCCATGCAATATGCATCTCAATGATTTAGCCCTTCACGTTAAAAAGGGAATTGAGGCATCTGATTTAAATGGACTGATTTTCAACACCATCGGCATCAGTGATGGTATTTCTATGGGAACCCCGGGAATGAGGTATTCACTTCCCTCCCGCGACCTGATTGCAGATTCAATGGAATCCGTGATCAAAGGAATGTCTTATGATGGAATGGCAGCTATTGTGGGATGTGATAAGAATATGCCCGGAGCCTTAATGGCAATGATCAGGGTTAACCGACCTTCTATTCTTGTTTATGGAGGAACCATTGCCCCGGGGTTTCATAATGGAAAAAAGCTGGATGTAGTATCCGCCTTTGAAGCTTGGGGGCAAAAGGTAAGTGGCAATATGTCGGAAAGGGATTTTAAGGATGTGATCCAACATGCTTGTCCCGGTGCCGGTGCCTGCGGGGGAATGTACACCGCCAACACCATGTCATCGGCTATTGAAGCTTTAGGTATGAGTCTTCCTTATAACTCATCCAATCCTGCTACTAACAGTGCTAAAGTTTTGGAATGTGAAGACATCGGCAAACACCTCTACTACCTACTCGAAAATGACATTAAGCCTCTAGACATATTAACCAAAGCCTCTTTTGAGAATGCCATTCGCCTCATCATTGTCTTAGGCGGATCAACAAATGCGGTTCTGCACATGATTGCCATAGCTAAAACTGCCGGGATTGAAATAGGCCTGGAAGACTTTCAGCGACTCAGCAATACTACTCCATTTTTGGCTGATTTGAAGCCGAGCGGAAAATATGTAATGGAAGATTTACATGAAGTTGGCGGAGTTCCGGCCGTCATGAAATACATGCTAGAGCATGATTTACTTGATGGGACCTGCAAAACGGTTACCGGAAAAACGCTGGCTGAAAACCTCGAAGAAATTGATGCTCTGGGTGATAGCCAAGATGTTATTCACCCCTTGAATAACCCAATCAAGAAAAACGGGCATATACAAATTTTATATGGAAATCTTGCTGAAGAAGGTGCCGTGGCGAAAATCACTGGAAAAGAAGGCGAACTTTTTGAAGGAACGGCCCGGGTTTTTGAAAGTGAAGCGGAAGCCAATGAAGGTATTAAGAATGGAAAAGTTGAATCCGGAGACGTTGTTGTTATTCGATATGTAGGCCCCAAAGGCGGACCCGGAATGCCGGAAATGCTGAAACCCACGTCAGCGATTATGGGCGCAGGATTGGGTAAAGAAGTCGCGCTGATCACAGACGGAAGGTTTTCGGGCGGAACACACGGATTTGTTGTAGGTCATATCACTCCCGAAGCACAAACAGGCGGCGCAATAGGGCTGGTCAAGAATGGAGACACCATCAGAATTGACGCAACAAAGAATGAGATCAATGTGCTCATTTCTGATGAAGAGTTAGCCGCTCGAAAAAAACAATGGAAGGAGCCACTGCTGAAGGAGACTTCAGGAACCCTCTACAAATATGCACGAACCGTTTCCTCAGCTTCTCAAGGCTGCGTAACCGACGAGTTTTAAATATTCACTCTCACTCACTCACTATGGGAACAGTAGAAGCACCAGAAAAAACATCAAAACCCAAAACAAAAGCATCCAGGCGCATGACCGGTGCGGAAGCATTGGTACAGATTCTCCTGGAAGAAAAGGTCGATATGGCTTTTGGATATCCCGGCGGAGCTATTATGCCGGTTTACGATGCTCTATATGATCATCAGGAAACCGTTCATCACATACTTGCCCGACACGAACAAGGCGCCATTCACATGGCTCAGGGTTATGCGAGAGCTTCCGGAAAAGTAGGAGTCTGTCTCGCTACATCCGGACCTGGAGCTACTAATTTGGTTACCGGAATAGCCGATGCGCAAATCGATTCAACCCCCCTTGTTTGTATTACAGGTCAGGTAAATTCTTCTTTATTGGGAAGTGATGCCTTTCAGGAATGTGATGTTTTGGGGATCTCAATGCCCGTTACAAAATGGAATTATCAGATTACCAGTGCGGAAGAAATACCCGAGGCTTTGGCGAAAGCATTTTACCTGGCGAGATCAGGCCGACCGGGACCGGTAGTTATTGACATCACTAAAGATGCTCAATTTGAAGAGTTTGATTTTGAGTATGAAAAGTGCACTTCACTTCGAAGCTATGCTCCCAAACCAAAACTAAATCACACCAAAATTGAAGAAGCCGCTGAGCTTATCAATAATGCCGAACGACCTTATGTTTTGTTTGGGCAAGGTGTGATTCTGGGAAATGCCGAAAAGGAATTCAAACAATTTATTGAGAAAACAGGAATTCCATCGGCCTGGACTATTATGGGGCTTTCTGCTCTAGAAACTGATCACCCCCTAAATGTCGGAATGTTGGGCATGCACGGAAATTATGGCCCCAACCTGCTTACCAACGAATGTGATGTACTTATCGCGATTGGCATGCGGTTTGATGATCGGGTAACCGGGAACCTTTCCAAATATGCCAAACAGGCGAAAGTTATTCATCTTGAAATTGATCCCGCAGAGATTGATAAAAATGTACCGGCAGATGTACCGGTTCTCGGCGACGCCAAAGAATCCCTCACTGAACTTATTAAACTGGTGAAACCCAATAGCCATGAAGACTGGCTGCAACGTTTTCGTGACTGTGATAAAGAGGAATGGGATAAAGTCATTGAGGAAGAACTTCACCCCCCCTCTGATGTTTTAAGCATGGGGGAAGTCATCCGCATTATTAACGAAAAGACTAATGATGACCATATTCTGGTTACCGATGTTGGTCAACACCAGATGGTGGCTTGCCGATATACCAACTTCAGCCGTTCGAAAAGCAACATCACTTCGGGCGGACTTGGCACAATGGGTTTTGGACTTCCGGCTGGAATTGGAGCCGCTCTTGGTGCTCCCGACCGAACCGTTGTTGCCGTAGTCGGCGATGGTGGTTTACAAATGACTATTCAGGAGTTGGCAACCATCTATCAAACCAAAGCAAAAGTAAAAGTACTGTTGCTCAATAATGAATTTTTAGGGATGGTCCGCCAGTGGCAGCAGCTCTTTTTTGAAAAAAGATATTCATCTACCGAACTCATTAATCCGGATTTCCAGCAGCTGGCGAAAGGTTTCTACATCGAAACAGCTAAAGTAACAGAGCGGGAAAATCTGGATCAGGCAATTGAAGAATTCATCAACTACGATGGCGCATACTTCCTGGAAGTAAGAGTTGGAAAAGAAAATAATGTATTCCCGATGGTCCCAAGCGGCTCGGGAGTTGCAGAAATAAGATTGGAGTGATCTCATGGAATCAGAAGCACAAGAATTTACTATAACCGCTTATACCGAAAATCATGTGGGACTCCTGCACAGGCTCACCATCATTTTCACCAAGCGAAAGATTAACATCGAAAGCCTGACCACTTCAGAAAGTGAAACGGAGGGTATTTATCGATTTACCATTGCGGTTACCGAAACCGAAGAGCAGGTTATTAAAGTGATTAAACAGATTCAAAAACAGGTCGAAGTTTTCAAAGCCGACTATTACCGGAAGAAGGAAGTCGTTCAGCAAGAATTGGCCTTATATAAAATTTCAACCAAATCATTGACTAACGGACTCGAGGTGGAACGCATCGTTCGAGAGCACAATGCTCGCTTTCTCACTATAGAAAAGCATTTTGTAGTGATCGAAAAGTCCGGATATCGCAGAGAAACCATGGCCCTCTTTGATGAACTAAAACCTTATGGCATCACTGAATTTGTGCGATCGGGACGGATAGCTGTTTCCCGGGAACGTAATGGCATTGGCAAGGATGTTGAGAAAATGCTCGCAGAAGCGACTGTTTAAAGTTGACGAATGACCTTTGACGAACTTAATTCTCACATTTAATCCCTCGCTCCTGACGCTCTGCGTCGGAGCGCACACCGAATATAAATCACTTAAAAAAACAAACAACTAACATCATGGCACTTTTAAATTTTGGCGGCGTTGAAGAAGAAGTAGTAACACGGGAAGAGTTCCCTCTTGAGAAAGCTCAGGAAACAATGAAAAACGAAACCATTGCGGTTTTAGGCTATGGTGTTCAGGGACCCGGACAGGCTCTTAATCTCAAAGATAATGGCTTCAATGTTATTGTAGGTCAACGTAAAAATTCGAGCACCTGGGATAAAGCCGTTGAAGATGGCTGGGTTCCCGGCGAGACTCTTTTTGAAATTGAGGAAGCTGCACAGCGAGGAACCGTGGTTCAATATCTGCTCTCTGATGCCGGACAAATTTCTGTGTGGCCTACGGTGAAAGCTGCCTTAAATCCCGGTGATGCTCTTTACTTCTCACATGGTTTTGGGATCACTTATAAAGAACGAACCGGAATTATCCCACCAAATGATGTTGACGTAATTTTAGTAGCTCCAAAAGGTTCAGGAACCTCCCTCCGGCGTATGTTTTTGGAGGGACGGGGCCTGAACTCCAGCTACGCCATTTTTCAGGATGCAACAGGCAATGCTAAAGAACGTGTTACCGCTTTAGGTATTGGAGTTGGTTCCGGGTACCTATTCGAAACAACTTTTAAAGATGAAGTCTACAGCGATTTAACAGGTGAACGTGGCACACTAATGGGTGCTATTCAGGGAATTTTTGCAGCTCAGTATGAAGTGCTTCGCTCCAACGGCCACTCCCCTTCTGAAGCCTTTAATGAAACGGTGGAAGAACTCACCCAATCATTGATGCCTTTGGTTGCTGAGAACGGAATGGACTGGATGTACGCCAATTGCTCAACCACAGCTCAACGCGGTGCTTTGGATTGGTGGAAGAAGTTCCGGGATGCAACTAAACCTGTTTTTGAAAATTTATATGAAGAAGTAGCAGCAGGAAGGGAAGCACAGAAGTCCATAGACTCTAATTCTAAAGAAGACTACCGGGCCAAGCTGGAAGAAGAACTTAAAGAACTCCGCGAATCTGAAATGTGGAAAGCCGGAGCTACGGTTCGTCAGCTAAGACCCGAGAATAGTAAGGTTGAAGCAGAATTAGCTGAGGAATAAGTTATTTATCTGAATCCGCTCCGACGCAGAGCGTCAGGAGCGAGGTTAACGATTGATTCTTCACTCTATTATTAGATCTAGTAATAGATCTCGTTCCGACGCTCTGCGTCGGAACGAACCCTCTCTAACTACCAATTCATAATTCCAAGACCTCACATGCCAGAAGCAAAAACTTCGAATACCGTCTCGGTAGAAAACATACAGGAAGCTGCTCATGTTTTAAAAGACATCGCCATCCGCACTCCTTTGATGTATAATCATCAGCTTTCGGAGCAATCCGGTGCTAATGTCTGGCTGAAACGAGAAGACTTGCAGGTAGTTCGGTCTTATAAAATTCGTGGGGCTTATCATAAGATTCAAAGTCTAAATGACAAGGAACTAGAAAACGGTATTGTATGTGCAAGTGCGGGGAATCACGCTCAGGGCGTGGCCTTTGCCTGTGCTAAGAAGAAGATAAAAGGTGTCATATTTATGCCGGTTCCTACTCCCGAGCAGAAAGTAAAACAGGTTAAGATGTTTGGGAAGGAATTTGTAGAAGTCCGACTAGTGGGGGACACTTTCGACGATTCTTTTGACGAAGCCATGCAGTTTTCTAAGCAACAAAGCGCTGCTTTCATTCCTCCATTTGATGACCCCAAAATTATCGAGGGACAAGGAACAGTGGGTAAAGAAATTCTCGAAGATGCTGAAGAACCCATCGATTATTTAATTGTACCTATTGGCGGTGGCGGACTTTCATCCGGCATCGGTTCCTACTTCAGCGTGCTCTCTCCTTCCACTAAGATTATTGGGGTTGAACCGGAAGGAGCTCCGGCTATGAAAAAATCATTGGAACAGGGTGAACTTCTCACCTTAGAAAAAATCGACAAGTTTGTAGATGGGGCGGCGGTTAAGCGTGTGGGTGAACACAATTTTAAAATTTGTCAGGAAGTGTTGGAGAAAGTCATCACAGTTCACGAAGGCAAAGTATGCAGCACCATTCTTCAGTTGTATAATGAACAGGCTATTGTAGCTGAACCGGCCGGATCCTTATCAGTGGCAGCTCTGGACTTTCTCAAGGATGAAATCAAAGGAAAGAACGTTGTTTGTGTGGTAAGTGGGAGTAATAACGACATCACCCGAACTGCAGAGATTAAAGAGCGATCCATGTTGTACGAAGGACTGAAACACTATTTCATTGTGGACTTTCCTCAGCGCGCTGGTGCTTTACGTGAGTTTTTGGATAATGTCCTTGGACCTCAAGATGATATTGCCCATTTTGAGTACTCTAAGAAAACCAGCCGTGAACAAGGTCCTGCATTGATTGGTATCGAAATTAAAGCTAAAAACGATTTCGAGCCTTTAGTTGAGCGTATGGAAGCGGCGAATATTAACTACGAATACGTGAATAATCAGCCGCATTTGTTTAGATTTCTTATCTAAAAGAAGCGCTTAACAAAATATACTACTATGAAAACGATGACATGTAAACAATTAGGCGGTGCCTGTGATGTAGAATTCAAAGGTAAGACTTTCCAGGAAATTGCCGAGCAAAGCAAAAAGCATGGTACCGAAATGTTTCAGCAAAAAGATGAGGCTCATTTAGAAGCCATGCAGGAAATGTCGGAAATGATGAACGATCCTGAGGCTATGCAAAAATGGATGGAAAAGAAGCGAAAGGAATTTGAGAACCTTCCCGAAAACTGATCATATTCTAATTCATAAAAAAAGGCCGATATCTCTCGATATCAGCCTTGGTAACTTTAAACTAACTGTTTCTACCAGTCACTTCCTGAATCTTCTTCCATATCACTTTCGTTGGAAGCAAGTGCTTTCTGAATACTTGGAGGCAGAATTATAGCGTCAATAACGTGTACTACACCGTTAGAAGCTTCAATATCAGCCATAGCAACATTAGCGCCATCAACTTTAACTTTACCATAGTTGATAGAAATCTCAGCTTTACTTCCTTCAACGGTTGTTGCCATCATGCCATCTTTTAAGTCGCCGGACATTACTTTGCCGGACACTACATGGTAGGTCAATACGGCTGTAAGCTTATCCTTATTCTCCGGTTTCAATAGCATTTCAAGAACACCTTCTGGAAGTGCTTCAAATGCTGCGTTGGTTGGTGCAAAGACCGTGAATGGTCCGTCACTTTGTAGCGTCTCTACTAACCCTGCTGCTTTAACGGCAGTTACAAGGGTTGAAAGATCATCGGTTGCGACAGCTAATTCTACAATATCACTGTCTTGCGCTTGTACGTTTGTCGAAAGAAGCATTGCAAATGTAAGTGCAAATACTCCCAATACTGATTTTAGTCTTCTCATGATGTTTTGATTTATTTATGATTGAATAGTCTGTCCGCATAAACCAAAACCGCTAACTTTCATTCCATTTTGAAAATTAAACTTCTCTCTTTTTACATCCTTTTAACCAACATAGCTACACTTTTTCTACCCTCTTCTGTCTCTTGAACGGCTACTTCACTGAAGCCCAGCGACTTATGGAACCCCATCGATTTTGGATTGGGTGGTTTGAGGTTTACTTCACAAGTAACCATCTGCTTGTCTGAGTTTCTAATTAAATGATCATATAATGCCGTTCCCAGTTTTTGCCCTCTGAACTCTTCCTTGATTGCGATGCGGTCTACATAATTGAAGTCGTCATAATTATCACAGAAGAACTTATAGTTCAAGCTTTGATAATCCAGCCCTTTCTGAAGCACAATCATAAAACCAGCTACTTCTGCTTCCACTTCTACAACCAAAAAAGGATTTGCATCATCCAGAAACCGCTTCATATCTGAAAGCTCCACGCTGCTTACATGCGGAACAGAGGCTTCATTTATTTCTAAAATTTTAGGGAGATCTTCCTGCTGAGCTTTTCTAATATTCATCTAAAAATAATTTGGTAATTGATTGCTGAAATTTCGACGTTCTCTAACCTAAATCAAACTAACAGTAATAGCCATTTATGGATTGTAAAGAATCTGACTTTCAACTTGATAACTCCGTGACCTACCTGAACTGTGCGTATATGTCGCCACAGCTAAAAAACGTGGAGCAGGCCGGACTACTCGGTGTTCAACGAAAACGGAATCCTTTCACTATTTCACCGGAGGAGTTTTTTGGAGAGACCGATACCCTTCGTGAAGAGTATGCCAAGCTTATTAATGCCAACGATCCAAAACGTATTGTAGTGATTCCTTCAGTTTCCTACGGAATGGCTAATGTGGCAAATAATGTAACGTTGTCCGAAGGAGATAATATCGTTGTTGTAGGTGAGCAGTTTCCGAGCAATGTTTACCCATGGCGATCTGTTGTGAAGGAAAAGGGTGGCGAGATTATCACTATTACTCCTCCTAAAGACACTGAGAATAGAGGCAAAACCTGGAATGAAAACATTCTGGATGCCATCAACGAAAAGACTAAGCTCGTAGCGGTAGGAAATATTCATTGGGCCGACGGAACCCTGTTTGATTTGAAAGCGATCCGGGAACGAACTAATGAAGTAGGCGCCTGGCTCGCTATTGACGGAACTCAGTCGGTTGGGGCACTCCCATTTGATGTCTCGGAAATTCAGCCTGATGCCTTAATCTGCGCCGGCTACAAATGGCTGATGGGGCCCTACTCAATCGGCCTAGCCTATTATGGACCTGCTTTAGATGATGGAAATCCAGTAGAGGAAAACTGGATTAACCGCTATGAAAGCGAAAATTTCGCCAATCTTGTAAACTATAATGATGAGTACCAGCCTGGTGCTTTGCGGTATGAAGTAGGCGAACACAGTAATTTCATTTTAGTGCCCATGATGCTGAAAGCTGTTCAACAGCTGAATCAGTGGGGCGTTGAGAATATTCAGGGATACTGCAAAAACCTGATTGCTGATTCTGTTAAAAGACTCCGCGAAGCCGGCTTCCATATTGAAGACGAAAATTACCGTGCCTCCCATTTGTTTGGAATACGCTTGGGCAAAAATCATGATATTGACCGAATCAAAAAGACCTTTGAAGAGCATAATATCTTAGTCTCTTTTCGCGGTGATTCTATTCGGGTTTCTCCCAATGTGTATAACACGCCAAAAGATATCGCAACTTTGACCGATGCGTTGCTTGGTGAGCTTTAGATAATTAAACAGTTTTGGGGTTTTATCTTTTTGTATTCGAACAGAAAACTTGTCATCCCCCAGCCGGTATTTATTCCAAGCCCTATACTCCGACCTCTCTAAATCTCTCCTTCTCAAGGAGAGATTTGTCCTAGCCTATTCATAGTATTTATGCCTAGTTAACGTATAGAGACCCTATAAACACGTCCTTCTCCTTGCGAAGGAGAAGACAGAAGAGGTCGGGATGCTTGATAAGCCCTTAAGGATAAATATTTAATCTCTCAGGATAACTAAGATGCGTTAACTAACAATAGTGTCACTGAATTATCTAACTTCTATGAGGATGACAAGTCTAAAAATTGAATTTCACCCAAAACAAAAAAGGCCAACTCAAACGAGTCAGCCTTTAATTTCTAAATAGGGTAAAACGGAGAATTAGTTACCGCTTACCATTGCTTTCATGTAATCTCTTCTCATTTCAGCGATTGCTGAAATCGAAATTCCCACCGGACAAACGGCTTCACACTCTGCATAGTTGGAGCAGTCTCCAAAGCCTTCTTCCTGCATTTGGTCAACCATATTCACCACCCGATCTTGTCGTTCAACTTCGCCCTGCGGTAGTTTGTTAAGGTGAGCAATCTTGGCGCCGGTAAACAAGGATGCCGAAGCATTTGGACAAGCGGCAACACAAGCTCCACAACCAATACAGGTAGCGTAATCAAAAGCCGCATCCGATTTTTCTTTCTCTATAGGAATGGCGTTTGCCTCAATTGCCGATCCAGTTTTCACTGAAACATATCCACCAGCCTCAATAATGCGGTCGAAAGCACTTCGGTCAACAACCAAATCCTTAATCACAGGGAAGGCTGTAGCTCTGGGTGGCTCGATAGTTACACTGTCACCGTCGTTATAATTTCTCATGTGCAACTGACAAGCAGCAACTTTAGCTTTTGGTCCATGAGCTTGTCCATTGATCACCAAATTACAAGAGCCGCAAATACCCTCGCGGCAATCATAATCGAATTCAACAGGCTCTTTGCCGTCCAGCATAAGCTCTTCGTTAAGCACGTCCAGCATTTCAAGGAAAGACATATGCTCGTTCACATTGTCGAGCGTATATTCTTCGAAATAGCCCTGAGCCTGCGGCCCATCTTGTTTCCAGTATTTTAAATGAATAGTCATTTCTTTGCTCATAATGTCTTCCTTATTTGTAACTACGTTGTTTTAGCTCAACGAATTCAAATTCAAGATTTTCTTTGTGAAGGGTTTCTTCCAGCTTACCGTTAACACCTTTGTATTCCCAAGCTGCTACGTAGGAATAATCTTCATCATTCCTTAAGGCTTCTCCTTCTTCTGTTTGATACTCTTCTCTGAGGTGACAACCAGCAGATTCTTCACGGTCGAGGGCATCAACTGCCATCAACTCAGCAAGTTCGAAGAAATCGGCAACACGTCCCGCAAATTCGAGATACTTGTTATAATTATTTTTCTCACCCGGTACGTATACATTCTCCCAGAATTCTTCTCTGAGAGCACGAATATCCTCGATTGCTGATTTCAATCCTTCTTCGTTTCGTGCTATACCAATACGGTCCCAAACAATCTTGCCAAGTTCTCTGTGAAACTGAACAATAGTCTTGTTTCCATTCACATTCAGAAGCTTGTCAATTTGAGATTGAGCTTCATTCTCAACTTTGGCAAATTCTTCATGATCAGTTCCATAGCGTTTACCCGGCTCTTTATCAGCCAGATAATTTCCGATGGTGTATGGCAATACAAAGTAACCGTCAGAAAGACCTTGCATCAAAGCACTTGCTCCAAGCCGGTTTGCTCCATGATCAGAAAAGTTTGCTTCTCCGGCCGCAAAAAGTCCCGGAATAGATGTCTGGAGATTGTAATCAACCCAAAGACCGCCCATTGTATAATGAACAGCCGGAAATATCTTCATTGGTTGTTCGTAAGGATTCTCTCCGGCGATGTTCTCATACATCTCAAAGAGGTTTCCGTAGCGGGATTCAATAGATTCTTTTCCGTCACGCTTAATCGCATCCCGGAAATCGAGATAAACAGCTAAGCCTGTTTCTCCCACTCCAAGTCCGTCATCACAAACATTTTTAGCATTTCTGGATGCCACATCACGCGGTACCAGGTTACCAAAACTTGGGTAACGCTCCTCGAGATAATAATATCTTTCCTCTTCGGGAATATCATTCGGATGTCGGTCATCCCCTTTTTTCTTCGGAACCCACACACGACCATCATTTCTCAAACTTTCACTCATAAGTGTCAGCTTGGATTGATAGTCACCGGAAACCGGAATACAAGTTGGGTGAACCTGCACATAACAAGGATTTGCAAAAGCAGCTCCACGTTTGTGAGCTCGCCAGGCAGCCGTTACGTTTGAATTTTTAGCATTCGTGGAAAGATAAAATACGTTTCCATAACCGCCTGTTGCTAGAACTACGGCATCTGCCTCCCAGCGATTCAGCTCACCGGAAACTAAGTCACGAGTTATAATTCCTCGAGCTTCGCCGTCAATCACAACCACATCCAGCATCTCGTGGCGCGGATGGTATTTGATATTCCCATTGTGAACCTGTCGCATCATGGCTTGGTAAGCACCTAAAAGAAGCTGCTGACCTGTTTGTCCACGTGCATAAAAAGTTCTCGATACCTGAGCTCCACCAAAAGAACGATTGGCTAGCAATCCACTATACTCACGAGCAAAGGGCACACCCTGAGCTACAGCTTGGTCAATAATTTCGTTTGAGACTTGAGACAGTCGATATACATTCGCCTCTCTTGAGCGATAGTCACCGCCTTTGATCGTATCGTAGAAAAGGCGCCAAATACTATCTCCATCATTCGGATAGTTTTTAGCTGCGTTGATCCCACCCTGAGCTGCAATACTGTGCGCACGCCGGGCTGAATCCTGTATACAGAAGCTTCTTACATTATAACCAAGCTCTGCAAAACTGGCTGCAGCAGCTCCACCGGCTAGTCCGGTACCGACTACAATAACTTCGTATTTCCGCTTGTTATTTGGGGCCACCAATTTGATATCTTTGATGTGCTTATCCCACTTCTCTTCTAACGGTCCGCCTGGTACTTTTGAATCTAATTTCATAATCCTAAATCTATAGTCTTAAATCTTTAATCTCTTAGTATGCGATTAGTGAACCCTGTCCGCCGGTAAGGAAAATGTACAGCGGGATAAAAATGAAGCCCAACATCAACACGATTGCAAAGATGTAAGCTCCGATCTGAACTTTCTTAGAAGTATCATTATGCTTCATTCCCAAGGAAGTGAATGCACTCCATGCACCATGTGACAGATGCAATATGACCATTGCTAAAACCGCAATGTATCCAAATACGATTAACGGCTTTTGGAACTCAGCAATAATTAAAGCTCGTAAGTCTCTGCCTTCAACTCCGCCTGCTGATTCTAGAATAGTGGTGCCTTCATCAGGGCTGAAAAGTCCATATTTGAAGTGCATGATGTGAAATACTAAAAACACCAGGATTATAGTCCCCGTCCAGATCATACTTTTAGAAGCCAGGGACTGATGACTCGGCCCGCCTTTAGTTTGATATCTGTCATACCCTTCTTTTCGGGCTTTCTTACGCTGACGCCAAATTGAAATACCTAAAATAGCGTGATACAAAAAGAAGAAAACTAAACCAGCTTCAATTACATATAGAAGAGGTCCCAGACTTTCGAGAGTGTAAGTGTAAACATTGAAAGCTTCCGGGCCTCCAAAAATTGTCAGGTTACCACCCAGGTGACCGATTAAGAAAATCATAAGACCAATACCAGTGATACCGGTCATTATTTTTCGGCCTACCTGAGAATTCAGTGCTTTTTTAAGAGAAGGCATGTACTTACGTCTTAGATAATTTCAAATTGTGTTATCAAAAACAGCTTTCAAACCCTGTTAGTTTCAGATTATATTGAAAATCAGGATTGTTTCCACTGCGCCGTGAAAATCGCTTTTTCCGCTCTGAATAACAAGGCAGATTCCTTCTAAATAGCTTAGACCTTGCAACACAATTTCTCTAATACCAATTAGCGCATTCGTTTGGCTTGATGTGAAGTGGCCGGGAAGAATCTTTTTTAACAAATATGATTTTAGTCGCTACTCCTGCTACCTTTGTTTTCCTCTAAATAGGATTTCATGTTTACCATAAAAAAATCATACGAAAGCAGTTTTCGTGAGCGAGGATCGAAGTTTCTCGGCTATTTATTCCCGGCTGACTCAGAAGAAGCTTTTGCTGCCGAACTTGATAAGCTCAAATCGAAATACCCGGATGCTACCCACCATTGCTATGGCTGGCGAATCAACCCGGCTCAACCTAAAGAGTTCAGTTCAGATGATGGCGAGCCTTCCGGTTCAGCCGGACTCCCTATCCTAAATCAGCTTAAATCTTTTGAAGTGGTGAATGCCGGGGTTGTCGTCGTTCGCTATTACGGCGGAACCAAGCTCGGTAAATCGGGACTAATTGAAGCATATGGCTTGGGAGCTCAGTCATGTTTAGAAAAAGCATCTTTAGTTTCTATTAAACCGGTACAACTCTTTGAAATCAACTATCCCTATCCGGAAGAGAATACCATTCAAAAACTGAAAAATGACTACGATCTGGAGATTTTAGAATCAGAATATTTGGAAAGTATCACCTTAAAAGTGGCTTGCCCCAAGAAATCAGCCCTTTATTTTGAAAGAGAAGTGGAAGGATTGGAGCACTTAAATATTACGTTCAAAAAACTTGAAGAGCATTTTATAGCCGACTAAGAATCTTAGTTATCAAACCCCTATTTTCTAAAAAAAGGAAGTCATGAAAATTTATACCAAGAAAGGCGACAGCGGTAATACATCACTATTTGGCGGACAGCGGGTTTCAAAAAGCTCAAAACGGATTGACTCGTACGGAACCGTAGATGAATTGAATTCCATCCTTGGAATGGCAACATCATTTGGCATATCAAAAAAGGGAGCTGAACTGCTTGAAACTGTACAGCAGCAACTTTTTGTGCTTGGAGCTGATTTAGCCACTCCACAAACGAAAGAAGTACGCATTAATCGAATTGGGGAAAGTGAGGTGAAATTTCTTGAAACTGCCATCGATGACATGGAAGAAACACTGGAGCCGCTCAAGAATTTCATTTTACCGGGCGGAGCACAAGCCGGAGCAACTTTACATTTTGCCCGTACGGTTTGTCGCAGAGCTGAACGCATAACCGTTGAGTGCCGACATGAGGAGGAAATTTCTGAAGTAGCAATTATGTATATCAATCGCCTTTCTGATTTTCTATTTGTACTGGCCCGCTACGAAAACAGTCAGGCCGGCACGGAAGAGAAAACCTGGATTCCGGAAAAATAAGCATGTCTCTAAGTAATAAAGCCAAAGCTTACATAAAGAAGCATCACCAAAAGAAAAGTGCTGCCGAGATTGCGGATGACCTCAACCAGGATGTTGAAGAAGTTCAGACTTATATAAATGAATTAAGTGAGCCTTTACCTTTCAAGAAGAAGGCGGCTTTTTACGCGATCACCGTTTCCATTCCCATTCTGTTCTTCGTGATTTTAGAAGTCGTGCTTCGAAGCGTGAATTACATGGGCAATACTGAGTTATTTATCGATCCTGAAATTCCTACCGATGAATATTACATGCCCAATCCAAATTTTGCGGCTCGCTATTTCTTTTATACTAAAACCATTCCAAATCCTTCATCCGACGTTTTCCTGCAAACCAAACCTGAAAATGCGTACCGGGTCTTTGCTCTTGGAGGTTCCAGTGCTGCCGGTTACCCCTTCGGTTATAACGGTACTTTTTCACGTGTGGTTGATGACGTCCTAAGCGATGCAATGCCCTCCCGAAATGTGGAAATTGTTAATGTGGCGACCTCCGCCATTAGCAGCTATACTCTTTTTGATCAGGTAGATGAAATTCTTGAGCATCAGCCTGATGCCATTATGATTTATGCGGGCCACAACGAATTCTACGGAGCTCTTGGAGTCGGCTCGAATGAGAATCTGGGCGGATTTCCCGGATTCGTCCGCTTTTATTTAAAACTACAGCGGTTTAAGACCTTTATGTTTTTGCGTGAAATGATTGTGAGTTCAGGCCAATGGTTGTCCAGCTTGGGAAGTAGTGAAGCCCCGGTAACAGGCACTTTGATGGAGCGTATCATCAGTGATCAGGCTATTGAGCTGAATGGCCCAAAGTATGAATTAGCGATGATTCAGTTTCGCAGCAATATGGAAGCGATCATTAAAAAACTTGAAGCAGAGGGTATTCCTGTTTACATCTCTACCATTGCCAGTAATGTTAAAGACCAGCAGCCTTTTGTGTCTATCCAGGATGATGAGCTCCCGGCCGCCAATGAAATTTTTAGTCAGGCTCAGCAGGCCTATACTTCCGGCGACACTGCTTCTGCCAAAGAACAATTCGAATACGCCAAAGACCTCGATGGTTTGAAATTTCGAGCACCTGCAGGCATCAATGAAATTATAGAATCCTTACCCAAAGATTTCCCAAACGTTCAGCTTGTAGAAACACATCAAGCCTATGAAAGTGCTTCACCGGATGGAATCATTGGCAACAACCTGATGCTTGAACACCTTCACCCCAACCACTCCGGTTACTTTTTAATGGGGAAAGTTTTTGCTGAATCACTGCTTTCAGATTTAGAAGATGAAGCAGTTATAAACGCAGATGAAATCGATTACGATGATTATTTTGATGAGATGCATTTGAGTGATTTTGACTACCGCATCGTCCATCATAGGTTAAGAACCTTAAAGCAGGGCTTCCCTTTTGTTATTGAAAATCAGCCCAGACCTTACCAGTTTGACTATGATCCGGAAGGGATTGTCGACAGTCTTGCTTTTGGAGTGGTTCATAAAAAAGAACGCTGGGATGCTTCAAAGGTGAAGCTCGCCAGATATTACGAACAAACCGATCAGATTGAGAAGTCACTTCTTGAATATTATGGCTTGATCCGCAATCAGCCTTGGAATGACTCTCCTTATGTATTTGCAGCCCGGCTTTATCTCGATAGAAATCGTTTTGACGAAGCCGAACCCTTTTTAAGAAAAGCCTACGAACTGGCACCCAGAGAATCTTTCACGACTAAAATGTTAGGGTCAATAGAATTGCAAAAGGGGAATGCAGAATCTGCGATTAAACTTCTTGAGGAATCACGACAATTAAATCCTGATGACACTCAAATGTTGTATAACTTATCCGGTGCCTACGGAACAAATCAAGAATTTGAAAAGGCGCTGGAAATAGCAAATCAGGTTGCTGATAAAAGTCCTAATTATCCGGGTATACAACAATGGATACGGCAACTCAATGGAATTATAAATTCAAAAAGAAATTAGATAAATGGCTTTAATGATCTCAGTATCGGGCATCCGGGGCATTTTCGGAACCGACCTCACCCCACAAAATTTAACCCGCTTTACAGCTGCTTATGGAACCTGGCTAAAAGGAGGAACGGTAGTTTTAGGCCGTGATTCCCGAGTGACAGGCAAAATATGCGAAGACATTATTGCAGCAACATTAGCCAGTGTTGGCTGTGATGTGATTAAAGTCGGCATCGTGCCTACCCCAACGGTTGCTATGGGCGTTTTAAAACATAAAGCGGCCGGTGGAATTATAATCTCTGCCAGTCACAATCCCGCGCAATGGAATGCCCTGAAGCTCCTGAATAACAAAAGTGAGTTTTTGGATGCCGATCAGGGTAATGAGGTGATCCGAATTTCAGAAAGCGAAGCCTTTGAATATCAGCCTTATGATAAAATTGGAGTGATTCGTGAAGACGATCAACTGCTTGATCATCACATCGACAAGATTTTGGCGCTCCCTTATATTAACGCAGACGAAATAGCGGCTAAGAATTTCTCCGTTGCTGTAGATGCCGTTAACGGTGCCGGTTCCGAAGCTATTCCACAACTATTGGATCGGCTCGGAGTAAAATCTGTGCATAAAATTCACTGCACTCCCAATGGTTTGTTTCCGCATAACCCCGAGCCTCTCCCTGAGCATCTCACCGAAATATGTGATTTGGTGAAAGAGAGTAAAGTTGATTTAGGCGTGGTTACCGACCCCGATGCCGACCGTCTGGCATTAGTAGATGATACCGGCAAGCTTTTTGGTGAAGAATACACACAGGCCGCAGCATTTGATTTCATTCTTTCTAAACATCCCGGTGCTTGTGCTACGAACCTATCTTCCTCGCGAGTTTCAGATGATGTAGCAAGGGAATATGGCCAAACCTGTTATCGCTCTGCTGTTGGTGAGATCAATGTTGTGAAAGTGATGCAGGAACAAAATGCGGTGATTGGCGGAGAAGGAAATGGTGGCGTGATTTGCCCTGACCTTCATTATGGCCGTGATGCTTTAGCCGGTATTGCAATCATCCTGCAATTATTAGCCGAAAAAGGAATGAGTTCCTCAGAATACCGCGCTACCCTACCTGATTATTACATGAGCAAGAACAAAATTCAGCTGGATGAATTGGGCAAAGATGCTGATGAAGTGCTGGAAATGGTAAAAGAGCATTTCTCAAGTTTGAAGCCAAACACTATTGATGGCGTAAAGATTGATTTTGCGGAAGGTTGGGTTCACCTGCGGAAATCAAACACCGAACCGATCATTCGTATTTATTCAGAAGGGAAATCGCCCGAAGCAGCCAAAGCGTTTGCCGGCAAGATTTTTGATTTGTTGAAGTAAATAGAGTCTTCTAACTAGAAATTTTAATAGGCTTCCTAAAAAGGACTTTTAAAAAAAAATCAATTTGAATTACTCTTTGGTTTGTTGAGGTATGATTAATCATTTTCTAAGCCTCTACATGGAACGGAAATAAAGCTTCATAGCTTTTGATAAACAGATCAAAAATCACAAATAATAATCTAAAGCACAGAAATGCTTACCTGGAAAGATCTCAAAGAATTTGCAAAAAACGGTAATCCTGAACCACCACGTACCGTTTCAAAATCTAAAGATGAATGGAAAGAACAGCTGACTGAAGAGCAGTTTGCCATCACCCGATTAAAAGGTACCGAACGCCCTGGGTCCAGTGATATGTGCTACCGTTTTGATCCCGGCTTGTATGCGTGCACTTGCTGTGGCACTGAGCTTTTTGATGGGAATGAGAAGTTCGAAAGCAGTTCCGGCTGGCCTTCATTTACACAGCCTGTTAAGGAAAATGCCGTAAAGTATGAGATGGATACCTCTCATGGAATGGTACGCATTGAGGCACTTTGCAATGTTTGTGATGCCCACCTTGGTCATGTTTTTCCAGACGGCCCCGAACCCAGCGGATTACGCTATTGCATGAATGCAGTAAGCCTTGAATTGGTGGAAGAAGCCTAAATTCCTATCACTAATATTACCAAGGGTTTTCTAAGTCTTCTTTAGTATAGGTGTGCTCTCTGAAGTTAAACATGCTTCCCTTTTTGTCTTTAAGGAGCAAGGGGTCGTTTCCAAATAAACGAAACAGTAAGGCGATTGGAGTTACGATCAGGTAGTAAACAAGGGAAAGCAAAACCCTTGAGTTAAACCAGCCCAAAACCTCCGCCAGCTTATACCAAGCCCAAACTATTCGATTGCCAACAGCAGGGATAAAAGATCCCAACCCCACTAATAGCGATATATAAACAAGGGTATCGCTCTGGAAAAAAGCCGCAAATACCAATAACCCGGTTACAATCACCAACTGCGTTTTTGGTGTTGCCGGGTCATCTTCGATAAACTCCAGTGAGCGAGGTTCTAACATCTTAAAAGAGGGTATAAATAAATGGTGCGATGGATGAACCGCCTCCAATCACGATTAAGAAGCCTAACAATAGAAGTACAACGATTACCGGCGCTAACCAGAATTTCTTCCGTTGCTTCATGAAGTTCCATAAATCTTTCAGTGTTTCCATCTATCTCGTTTCATTATTTTTTCTTGCCACTATTCGCTCCGACGCAGAGCGTCACGAGCGAGGCGGGCCAATTAATATCAGGCTCTGGTTCCGCACGCTCCGCGTCGGAACCAATACTACCAGCACGTCAGTCTTTATCAAACGTAATTTTTTTCTTCCACTCAGGCTGACTTTCCTTGGCAAAAACATACTCACCAATAACCAGATAATCCATTTCTGTATTCATAAAACATTTGTAGGCGTCATCCGGACTACAAACAATGGGCTCACCACGTACATTAAAACTGGTATTAACGACCATCCCAACCCCGGTTTTTTCTTTGAAGGCATTCAAAAGCTTCCAATACCTGGGATTTGTTTCTTTGTGAACCGTTTGGATTCGTGCTGAAAAATCTATGTGGGTAATAGCCGGAAAGGTTGAACGCTCATAAGCCAGCTTTTCGCGAAGAGGCATCGAATGATAGTTCTCAGGCAATTCCTTAAGATGATCCTCTTTCACTTCCTGAACCAAAAGCATATACGGAGAATCTGATTTCATCTTAAAATACTGCTCCGCATCTTCTGCTAAAACGGATGGCGCAAAAGGCCGGAATGACTCCCGGTATTTAATTTTCAGGTTAAGCTTTTTCTGCATATCGGGATTTCGGGGATCACCCAAAATTGAACGACCACCTAAAGCTCTGGGGCCAAACTCCATCCGACCCTGAAACCAGCCAACTACATTCCCCTCATCCAGCCAGCCGGAAACTTTAGGATACAATTCGGATTCATCCAGCTTTTCATAAACCGGTTTATATTTTTTGAGCTGTTGCAGGATTTCAAACTCATGGAATTCAGGCCCAAGGTATGAACCTTGCATAGCATCCGGTTTCTCCGGCTTCCGGTCATTTCCAAAATAAATATGGTGAGCAGCAAGAGCAGCACCAACGGAACCACCAGCGTCACCTGCCGCGGGCTGAATATAAATTTCATCAAAAATACCCTCGTTCTGAATCACACCATTCGCCACACAATTTAAGGCAACACCACCGGCAAGACATAAATTTTTAGACCCGGTAAGTCTTTGAGCCTCTTTCGCCATTTTAAGTACCACTTCTTCCGTCACCTTCTGAATGGCCAATGCAAGGTCAGCTTCATGTTGCTGAAGTTCAGCTTCATCTTCCCTTCTAGAGAAACCGAATAACTGCTCCCACTTTTTGTCCTTCACCATCCTGAGGCCGGTCGCATAACTAAAGTAATCCTGATTCAGGTAAATCGAACCATCTTCATTTACTTCGATGAGCTCAGTTTTAATTTTGGAGATATAATCATCCAGATTCTTGGATTTTGGGTTACCGTACGGAGCCAATCCCATCAGTTTATACTCACCTGAATTCACTCGAAAACCTAAATAATAGGTGAAAGCAGAATACAGGAGACCCAGCGAATGCGGAAAACTCAGTTCCCGCTGAATCGTTATTTCTGTTCCTTTTGCCGAACAGATTGAAGCCGTTGCCCACTCTCCCACGCCATCGACAGTGAGAATTGCGGCTTCTTCGAAAGGTGAAGGATAAAATGCACTTGCTGCATGGCTAAGGTGGTGCTCCGGGAATAGCAGCTTTAATTTACTTTTGTCGTATTCCCCGATTTTAGCGAGCTCTTCGTGCATTACCCGCTTCATGAACATCTTCTCTTTCAGCCAAACAGGCATTGCAGCTATGAAAGACCTTACCCCCTTTGGAGCAAATGAGAGATAGGTTTCCAACAGGCGTTCAAACTTCAGCAGGGGCTTATCATAGAACGCGAGAGCATCCAATTCGTCGATCGTAACTCCTGCAAAGTCAAGACAGTACTTAACGGCATTGCTTGGAAAAGACTCGTCTTGCTTTTTACGGGTGAATCGCTCCTCTTGTGCAGCGGCTAGAACCTTGCCATCCCGAATGATACATGCGGCGGAGTCGTGATAAAAAGCTGAAATTCCGAGAATCGTCATATGCGTAATTGAATGGCTGTGAAGATAATAAAAGTCTTCTATCATTCATGAGTTTTATTAAAGTGATTCCTGACAGAATCCCAAAGTTTTTAAAGGGGATATACTTTTGTATTTTCTCGCTCAATTTTCATCATCAAGATTATCATGATTATATCAATGACCGGCTTTGGGCGTGGCGAAGCTTCTGAAAATGGCATCACGTCTACGGTTGAAATCAAATCACTTAATAGCCGCTATCTTGACCTTAGCATTCGACTTCCTCAACGTCTTCAGGACAAGGAACTGGAAGTGAAAGAGCTCGTCCAAAAAACGGTTAACCGTGGTAAGCTAAATATCACTGTTTATATTTCTGAATCTGAAACCGGTGAACCAGCAATGCGGATTGATGAAAAAAAGGTTAAAGGATATTCTAAAATCCTGAACAACCTCAGAGAAGCCGCCGGAATTTCTGATCCGATTACGATTAAAGATATCACTCAATTTAACGATGTCTTCATCAATGAAGAAGAGGATGAGGAAACCATAGAGCAAAAATGGAATGTTGCTGAAAAAGCATTGCAACAAGCCGTTGAGTCTCTGCTGAAAATGCGGACTCAGGAAGGATCACAGCTGAAAAATGATTTGGTTGACCGAATTGAATTTATTGAAGACAATCTAGAAATCATTACCAAAGAAACTGCCGGACGTGCCGAAGATGCTCGGGATAAACTACTCGAACGCATCAATAATCTGATTGAAGAAGATAAAATTGATCCCGAACGGTTAGAGCTTGAAGTTGCCGTTCTTGTGGATAAGATGGATGTCACGGAGGAAATTGTACGCCTTCGATCACACCTTAAGTTCTTTATTGAAGCGGTCGATCAACCCGAACCGGCCGGCCGCCGACTCAATTTCCTTACCCAGGAAATTAATCGCGAGTTAAATACCATCGGCTCCAAAGCAAATAATTCTGAAATTGCTCAATACGTAGTTAAATGCAAAGAAGCCCTGGAGCAAATCCGCGAACAAGTACAAAATGTCGAGTAAATAGATTTTAGTATTGAGTAGTGAGATTTGAGAGAACTTGAATCTCAAATCTCACTACTCACATCTCACTACTATTATGAAAAAAGGTAAAGTCATCATACTTGTGGCACCCAGCGGAAGTGGTAAAACTACCCTGGCGCGCAGACTTTTTAAGGATTTCGAAGACCTGAAGTTTTCTGTTTCAGCTACTACTCGTCCGCCGAGAGAAGGTGAAATTGACAAAAAGCACTATTACTTCCTCTCAAACGATGATTTTGAAAGAAAAGTCGCTGATGGAGCTTTTCTGGAATGGGAAGAATTCTATGGTGGAAAGAAATATGGCACCTTGCGTTCAGAAGTTGATAAAAAACTAAATTCAGGCTATTTTGTTCTGCTTGATATCGAAGTAAAAGGTGCTGTAAATATTAACAAGATTTATGGCGATGAATGCCTCAGCTTATTTATCAAGCCACCTTCCATCGAGGTTTTAAAGCAACGGCTTATTGACCGTGGCACAGAAGACGATGAAACCCTTGCACTCCGTTTAGAACGGGCAAGAAAAGAACTTACTTACGCTGATCGATTTGATCAGGTTATTATTAATGACGATTTGGATACAGCTTACGATGAAGTAAAAAAAGCTGTTCTCAAATTCATGAATCAAAATTGAACATATGTCAGTCCAAACATTAGACATTGAGAAGCTTAAATTCAAAACAGGTAACAAATATGAGTTGCTTGTAATCCTTTCTAAAAGAGCCCGACAGATTGCTGCTCAGGAAAAATTAGAGCTGGACGAAAAACTCCAGTATTTCGAAGGATTTGAAGAAGAAGATGAGTTCTCTTTCAACGAAGAGCAGGAGAATATCTCCAAAGCATTCGAAAAACTTCCACACGCTACACAGCGTTCTATTGTGGAGATGCAGGAAGATTTAATCTATTACCGACATCCTGAGAAAGAAGAGGATTAATTATGCTCTCCGGTAAGCGCATCATTCTTGGTGTTACCGGAGGAATTGCAGCTTATAAAGCTGCTTTTTTACTAAGAGAATTTCAAAAAGCGGGAGCTGAAGTCCGTGTCACCATGACACCCTCGGCCACCCGCTTTGTTGGTTTAGAAACTTTTGCTTCCCTTTCCGGTCATGAAGTAGCAGTAGATATCTTCCCAGAACAAGGCAAATCCGGCGATTGGACCCGACACATCAACTGGGGAGAATGGGCTGATCTTTTTGTAGTTGCTCCCTGTACCGCGAATACGCTCTCCAAGATTTCCAACGGCATTTCTGATAACATGCTTACAAGCACTGTTCTCGCAGCCAGGTGTCCCCTGCTGATTTGCCCGACTATGGATGGCGAGATGTATGAATCGCCGGGAGTTTCAGAAAACTTGGAGAAAGTCGGGAAGCACGGATACCATACTTTAGAACCAGAAAGCGGATATTTAGCCAGTGGGTTGGAAGGGAAAGGACGACTTCCTGAAATAGACCAAATTCTCAAGAAATCTTCGGAGATCATTGGTTCAGTCAAAGGTCCATTAGAAGGAAAAAAAGTTTTAGTTACCGCCGGACCAACACGTGAACACATTGATCCGGTTCGGTACATTTCCAATCCTAGCTCCGGGAAAATGGGAGTGGCAATGGCCCAGGCTGCTCAAAATTTGGGTGCGGATGTTACGCTTATCCATGGCCCCTTATCGGTTTCTAAGCCGGAAGGCATTCATACTGTGAGCATCACTAGTACTGCTGATCTGTTTGAAGCTGTGAAAAAATATAAGGAAAGTGACGTGATTATAATGGCAGCCGCTGTTTCCGACTTTACTCCTACCGAAGTTCACGATAACAAAGTAAAGAAATCTAAGGGCGAAAGTGAAATCAAGCTCAAGCAGACGCAAGATATTTTAGCCTGGTTGGGAGCTCACAAAAAAGAAGGCCAAACACTGATCGGCTTTGCCATGGAAACCGAGAACCTGATCGAAAACGCCACTTCAAAGCTCAATAAGAAGAATGCAGATTTCATCATCGCCAATTCCTTAAGCGAAGCAGGCTCAGGCTTTGAATCCGATACCAACACTGTTCATCTATTAGGAAAGGATTCAGACCAAAAATTTCAGGGCCCCAAAAAAGACATCGCTATAGAGATCCTGAATACCATTTTTCGAGTTGATTAATTGAGAGTTGATAGGGTGATGATTTCATAAAATCACTTTATCACCCTATCAACTTTCAACCTTTAATCCCCAACCATCCACTTATACACCCGGTAGGTCTTGCCAATTTTACAGCCCATTGCTTCCAGGCTTCTTCGCATAATCCAGTTCTTTTCGCTCACAAAGCCGCCTTCCAAAATCTTTAGGTTTGGATAGTGCTTTTTTGTCCAGCGGTGCCCTTCTGCAAAAATGAGCGCTTCCAATCCCTTTCCTCTGAATCTAGGATCTGTGCCAAAGGCTAGCGGTCGGAATTTATGAGCCCTTTTCTTGAAACCGAGCAAATGATAGAGCTGCCACCACTTTAAAGTACCCCCCGTTTTTGCTGAAATTTCATGTAGATCAGGAACGCTTACCAGGAAAGAAGCCGGCTCACCATTCACAAACGCAATGGGTGATGTTCCCGGCATCAGGACTGGCTTCAGCTTCTTAATCATATGGCGGATCGTCTCTCTGCTAATCCCGATAAATTCCTCTTCCCGTTCCTGTACTATTTGGTTACTGAATGCACGGTTATAAATCTGGCGTATTATTTCTCCGTCGCGCTCTAAATTCTTTTTATCAATTGGGCGGACTTCAATACGATCTCTGGCTTTCAAACGGTCAGTAATCTTCAACAATCGCTCCGGCAAACCCTGTTCCATCTCAAGTTGATACATGTACACATCATCAAATTTTTCGGGCTGAGTGGCTTCGATCTGCTTTTCATAATACTCCTGATGATAGAGCATGCCATATACGTTATGGTCTTCAAACCCATCGATCAAAATTCCCCAAAATGTATCGTTTTCTCCAAAGTTGATCGGCCCACGAAAGCCTGAATAACCTCTATCTTGATGCCATTCTTTTGCGAAATCGATTATCGCCTCACCTATCCCGGGCTTATTAGACATTTCAATGAACCCGATTCCGCCAAGCTTCGGGTCATATCGTTCGTCTTTTTCGGGATCAACAAATACCGCAAACCGTCCGACTACCTCTTCCCCATCAAGCACTAAAAAGCGCTCGCACTCCCCTCCTTTTTGAAACCGCTCATTTTTTTGGGGATCAAATACATTCTCAATTTCAAACCGGAAAGGTGGCCGGTACCAATGGTTGCCCTCATTCAACCTTGCAGGAAGTGCATGAAAAGCGTTTATATGTTCTTGTGTATCAATTTTTTGGATCTGAAAAGACATATCCTTTTTCGGCAGAAGTTTATAGATTCAGATGGAAGGTAAATCTCTGAAATAAAGAACCCAACTCCGGTTTATGTTCAAGAAGAATAACGGAAAGAAAATCATCACCGGCTTATTGGTATTATCATGTGCAGTGAGCGGAATCATTCTCTCGGCTTCATCTCCTTACAAAAATGAGCGGCTTCAAGATGGTCAACAGCTGGATTCCTTAATTCAGCTCCATATGCAGGAAGCTCGAATTCTTCCTGAACAGTTTCGCGTTCGAAGTGTAAGAATTGATACCATCTTTACCCGAAAAGAATATCGGATTGAAGTCCCCAGCCGTTTTTCGAAAACTCTTTTTCATCTGAATTTAGATAAATCACTGGATCGCTTTGAGATGGATACCCCCGCAAAGGTTCATTTTCCCTCCCGAGATATGGACATCTATGTATATAGTAATGGAACCGTGCTTCGGTCAATTCGCTTGACCACTGAACCAGAACTCGACAGTCTTTACACCGAAGAAAATTAATATGTCTGATAAGTCCACTTTAATGAAGCGTTTTGAGCTGCAGGAATTTCCGCAACCGGATATGGTTCAGCTTAAATACCCGGTTTTTATGTGTCATGGCTATGGAGCTTTAAGTTCGGTGATTAAATTGGGTCCACTTCATGATCCATGCATGCAAATGCGTGGACATGGCGTACCTTCGATAGCCCCTAATGTTGTACCCTATGCACGTATTGAAACCCGAGCCGAAAACTGGGTTCGTCTTATAGAAAATTTCTGTAAAGAGTATAAATGCGAGAAAGTAAATGTGGTTTCACATAGTATGGGCGGACTGGATATGCGTTGTGCATTATCAAAACTGGATATTGCAGATAAAGTGGAGAGCCTGACCACGATTGCTACTCCTCACCACGGATCTAGTCTTGCTGACCTAATATTGAAAGCGCCGGAGCTTATCACAGAAAAGCTGAGTGTAATGTTTGATTGGGTGGGTGATAACATGTACCCTAAAACCAAAAGCGATGCTCTGGGCTCTCTGGAGCAGCTCACCTGTGGATATGTGAAAGAGGTTTTCAATCCAGATCATCCCGATGCAGAAGGAGTAGCGTACTACTCATACAGCGCGGCAGTTGGCAAAGGCACTAATTTTTCTATCAATCCGGTTCTGAAATTTCAAAACAACCAGATTTTTGAAAAGGAAGGCCCCAACGATTCTTTTGTTTCTGCAGAAAGTGCCAAATGGGGCGAACACCTTGAAACCGTCCCGCTTTCCCACCTATCCCAGATGCACCTTCAGATGAACAAAGAGAGTGAGCAGATCTACGAGAAATTCTGGCTGAATATGTTGAAGCGATTAGCTAAAAATGGGCATTGATTGGTGCTTTTGTCATTAGTAAAAAGTATCCTCTCTATTCTCGACCTCTTCTGTCTTCTCCTTATCAAGGAGAAGGACGCTTTTTAGAAACCTATTCTTAGAATAAATATGAGATTAGTAGAAAAGCTTGACAGTCTCTCTCCTTGCGAAGGAGAGATTAAGAGAGGTCGGATTGTTTTAAAAGGGTAGTTTTGCTTGAAAGTAATTGCAATCATTTGTTAACGATGCTCAGCGTCGTTAACAAACTCTGCGTTCCGACGCGGAGCATCGGAACGAGTCTTAGTAAAAGAAATTAATCTCCGTTCAAACCCTCATCATCCGCGCCATTCAGTAAATCATAAGCGGTAAGATCATACTGAATTGGGGTCACTGAAGCCAGACCATTATTCAACACGTGGATATCGGAATCTTTTCCTTCGTCTAACAACTCAAATTTTCCGGTGAGCCAATAGTAAGCACGATCAAAAGGATCGATTCGGCTTTCGTACTCCTCAACATAACGGCTATCAGCCTGACGTGTCCATTTTATCCCAGTAAATTCACCCGCAGGTGCGTTCACGTTTAGTGTTACTCCTCGTGGTAAGCCATTCTCGAGCACGTGTCTTATAACGCGCCTCGCAGCTTCCTGACAACCTCTCAGGTTCGCATCTTCATTAAATTCTGTGCAGCTTACCGCAATAGACGGATATCCTAAAATGGTCCCTTCCGTCGCAGCACTCACCGTCCCGGAATACATAATATTGATTCCGGCATTACTCCCGTGATTGATTCCGCTTACCACTAAATCTGGCTTCCGATCCAATAGTTGTCCATGAGCAAGCTTCACACAGTCTGCCGGCGTGCCATTTACAGCCTGACCTTCATATTTATCTGCTACAGTAAATTTGCTCGCCCGTAGAGGCACCTGAATGGTGATAGAATGCCCAACAGCACTTTGTTCTTTATCTGGTGCAACGATATACACATCACCAAACTCAGCAGCTACTTCAGCGAGGGCTTTTATACCGGGTGAGAAAATTCCATCGTCATTACTTACTAAAATAAAAGGTCGCTCTTTTGAATCGCTCATCCGCCGTATTGTTCTTCTTCGTTTGGAAAATCTTTGCTTTTAACGTCTTTAATATAATTTTTAACCGCATCGGTCATAACGGAATTCAAATCTGCATATCTGCGCAAGAAGCGTGGGTTGAATTCTTTGTTGAGACCGAGCATATCATGAATCACCAACACCTGCCCATCACAGCCTCCACCGGCACCGATTCCTATCGTTGGGATGGAAAGCTCTTCAGTTACTCTTGCTGCAAGTTCAGCGGGAATTTTCTCCAGTACAATTGAAAAGCATCCGGCTTCTTCGAGGAGTTTAGCGTCCCGGATTAAATCATCCGCTTCCTGTTCTTCCGTAGCACGAACTTTATAGGTGCCAAATTTATAAATGCTTTGTGGTGTAAGACCAAGGTGCCCCATCACAGGAATTCCTGCTTCAACAATTTTCTTAATCGTACCGGCTATCGGTTTTCCACCTTCCATTTTAACGGCGTGCGCCCCGGCTTCCTTCATCATTCGGCCGGCACTAATCAGAGCTTCCTTCGTAGTAACCTGATAGCTCATAAAAGGAAGGTCAGCAATAACCAAAGCCCGATCTACGCCCCGAACCACACAAGAGGTATGATAGATCATATGATCTAAGGTAATGGGAACCGTGGTTTCGTGTCCGGCCATTACATTACTGGCAGAGTCACCAACCAGAATAATCTCTATTCCGGCCTGATCAATAATCTGAGCCATGGTGAAATCATAAGCCGTTAACATAGAGATTTTCTCTCCTTTGGCTTTCATATCCACCACCGTTTGGGTGGTGATTTTTGAGGGGCGATCTGAGGACTTTTGGGTACTCATGCTTTATCCTTTGGCACTAACGCAGCTGAGGCTTCCAGTTCACAAGCCACTTCACCATCAACAGTCGCTTTACCTTTCATAGTCACAAAGTTGCGGCGCATGGATCCAAGCTCTACTTCAAGAATCAACTGATCTCCGGGAACAACCTGCTTTCTGAATTTGCAGTTGTTTATTCCGGTGAATACCATCAGCATATCACCTGGATTCTCAGCTTTCTGCGTCATCAGCATGATGGCACCGGCCTGAGCAAGTGCTTCTACCTGAAGTACCCCCGGCATAATAGGCTGACCCGGAAAGTGTCCGTTAAAGAACTCTTCGTTAGCAGTTACATTTTTAAGGGCTTTGATCTTTTCTTCTTCAAGTTCTAAAACCCGGTCTACAAGTAAAAATGGATAACGGTGAGGCAGTACTTTCTTAATGTCTTCTATCTTCATAAAATTTGGTTGGTTTGATTTCTAAGCTCTTTTCTTATATCAGTCATTCCGCGGCGAATGCCCGGTATCCGGATAGTGTACAAGTTCCAATAATTGATTCAATAGCTACAACCAGATCCCCGCCTTCGCGGGGATGACTTTTAAGATTTTAGAGATTTCGTGGCAATTTTAAATTCAAGGTTGAAGAATATACAATTATTGAACCACTCCTACATAAACGTATGCGATACCGCCGGTTAACTTAATAGCTCTTCTTTCTTTAAAGGCTTCTGACTGATCCATCAGTGCTAAGAAATTATCTCCGGCTGGAAACTCGGCGCTTGTTCTGGGGAGATAGGTATAGGCTTCACGGTTTCCACTCAGCCATCCGCCAATAGCCGGCATAATATGCTGACTGTACATTTCATATGGAAACTTCATCAGTCCTTTGGGCTGACCAAACTCCAGCACTACCACTCTTCCACCCGGCTTTACCACACGCGCCATATCTTTGAGTGCTACCACCGGATCATCCACATTCCTTATTCCAAAGGCGATGCTGGCGATATCAAACTTATCATCTTCATAGGGAAGGTTCATGGCGTCAGCCACTTCAAAATCAATTTCTAACCCTTCCTTTTCAGCTTTACCGGGAGCAGGTTCTATCATTGGAGCACAGAAATCTGTACCCATCACATATCCGGATTCACCGACTGTTTTCTTAAACTCTATGGCCAAGTCACCGGTTCCGGTCGCACAATCCAATACATGATCACCTTCATGAGCTCCGCTTTCCAGTACGGCTTTTTTACGCCATGCGTGGTGTACTCCAAATGAAAGTACGCTGTTAATCCGATCATAATCATCGGCTATATCAGCAAACATTGTTCTTACTTTTTCACTCATAAATATCGATTGGTTTCACTTTTGGCTATAAAACCGAAAGCAGGCTGAAATGGTTCTTAACTTCAACTTAAAAGATAAGGAAATAATGGAACAGGGATTACACTGTTTCTATGGGTTGTGTCCTGTCCGCTTTTCTTTTGGAACATCAAACAAGCTCAACCAAATGCTCCGTTTTATTCAACTCCACTGCCTCAAATTTCCCTTCATGCCAGGTAAGGTGGTTGATGGCTCCGTTTTGATGCTCAATTTTGTGCATGTTTTTGAGTCCAAGTCCCAACCACTCTGAAAGTAAAATGCGGGTTAATCTCCCATGAATCATAAAAACTATATTTTCCTCTTTGGTTGATTCAAGCACTTCCATGACTTTGCCATTTGCCCGGTCAAAAGCTTGTTGTGGCGACTCACCCCCATGGGGACTGACATCCACCTTTCCAGAAACCCATTGATCATGCAGAGCCATGATTTCATTCTCAAAATCCATAAATACTTTGCCTTCAAATTCCCCGAAATCCAACTCATCGAGTTCTGAATATTTCTCTATTGATAAATTTCTTTCATTAGCCAAAGGTTGTACCGTTTCGTGCGTTCTAACCAAACTACTGGCAATGATTTTACCTACTTGAATGGGTTTTAGCGCATCCCGAATAGCTTCAGCTTGTAGCTTTCCGGTTTCGTTGATGGAAGCGTCCAGACCTCTCCCCTGCATAATACCCACTTTATTGTTGTCTGTCTCTCCGTGACGAATAGTGAAAATCTGTTTCATTTTGTTATAGAAAATTTACTTCTTTTTCTTCTTTTTGTGATAGTTGGCAATTCGGATCAGCTCTTTTTCCATTTCCTCTATCTTGCCTGTTAAAATACCATGCTTCATCCCATATCGTATTAAAAGCATGTTAAGAATTCGGTCTTGCTTTGGGATGGTGGGTTTCTTCAGGAATTTACTTTTCGCGAATTGGAGGGTTAACCCAAGCAGCCCAACTTTAAAGAGAAAGAACAGGGCTAATCCATACCATACAGCACTGAAATCGACTATGATACCCATTCCGGCAATCATGTCATTCAGAGTAATCCCAATTAGCAACACGGCTGAAACGGTGTAAATGAAGCCATCTTTGGAAATCAATTTTGCCATCGGGGTAGCCGCAACATTCACAAATACGCTCGCATTGAAGTACCAGATAAAATAAAAAATCAGAGATACTACAGAAGCAATGAGTGGGTTTACGGACATATAAACCAGAACAAAAAACAGCATCAGCGCGAGGCCATCGGAGCTTTTCATCCACGCATCGGCTTCCTCAATAATAAGTTCCAAAGGTTTCTCTTTTAGTAAACCGGGCACATATTCTTCAATCCCTTCACGGGTTATGTGATACCAATTCCCATTAGAAGTTGTAATACCATCAGGCAGCTCAAGCATCTGCCATTCAAAACGTCCTCTTTTGAAATTTTCCATAACCAAATATAGCCTTAATAATACACTGATTCATGCTTGTGCTACGGTTGCGATGATAATTTCCTTACTGCCGGCCTTTTTTAGGTTAGCGGCAAGCTCAAAAGTTGTAGCTCCGGTGGTAAATACATCATCGACAATAACACATACCGCATCTTCAATAGCTGAAATTGACACGACATCAAAAGCTCCTTCTATATTTTTCCGCCTTTTCTCTATCGAAAAGCCTGTCTGCGTGCTCGTATTCTTGTTTCTCAAAACAGCATCCTGCTTTATGATATGCAAACCCGTCACCTCCGACACACCTTTGGCAATATGAAATGCCTGGTTATAACCTCTCATTCTTCTTTTTTTAGCATGAAGAGGAACAGGAATTAATGTGACTTTTTCGCTTTTGATACGCTCAGTAAAGAGTGAATTCCTCAATAAGCTTTTACCGAGTTGCCGCCCAAGATCGACGCCAACTCCGGTCAGTCTATTATATTTAAGCTGATGTAATAACTCCTGAAGATGCCCGCCTTTATCGAAATTCCATAGTGCGTGCTGAATTGTAATCCCTTCCGGGAGAAGCACTCCACTGCTTGAAAAGCTTTTCCTTGACCATGCTTCTTCAAACTTTTCATTCAGGCATGAGGTGCAAACAGCATGTTCATGGTCAGATAATTTCAAACCACAAACACTACATATATCAGGAAATAGTACACCCAGAATCCCTTCTTTTAATTTCTTAACAAGCATATAATTCTATCTCCTGATTAAGCTAAAAGTTTGCTTTTCCTATCACATTTAATTACTTAGCTTCTTATAATTTTATACGCAGACCTAAATCAATTTCATATGTCGCTGGGAAAAGACCTCGCATCCATACGTAAAGGACAAAACCTCACTCTTGAGGATATACAAAATGCGGTTAAAATTCCTCTAGATACGCTCCAAAGTATCGAGGATGACAGTATTTTTGAAGACAGTTATAAAAATAAAACCTATGTCCGAAGTTTTGTACGAAGCTACGCTAAAGAACTTAAACTGAATGATGATGACGTTGTCCAGGCTTTAGATGAAGTTGAAGCTGGAACCTATGCCGGAAGTATCTTACGGGATTCCTCTGAATCAACTGAGCACTTTACTTCAAAAAAATCAGAGAAAGAAGATTCTGAGACTGATGAAGATAAAGCTGGCCCTCCAAAGTCGTTCACACCTCATACGACTAAAGATAAACCATTAGAATCCTCCGAGCCGTCTACCGAATCATTTGAGTGGGCTGATTTAGGAAACAAATTTAGCGCCGCAAGTAAGTCTTCCCGCATCTGGATAATCATTGTTGCTATAGTGTTGGTTCTTGGACTGCTGGGAGCCGGATATTATTTTTGGGATGATTTTGGAAGAAGCACGGAAACTGAACCTACGGCAGAACAGCTCCCAGAACTTCCCGATACGGATAATAATGAAGCTGTAACGCCACCTGCACTTGTAGATTCAACTTCTGCGGGACAGGAAGCGCCAGAACAAAATACTCCTCAGAATACTCAACAGGAATCTAATTCAACACAAATTTCTGAACTCGGTGATACTCTTACCGTTTCTGTTTATGCCGCTTATGGTCAGTTAGAGCCTATCAGAATTACGAGCGACTTAAACTGGAGAACAAATCCGTTTTGGATAGAGGAAGGTCAGGCTTACAATTTTGATTTCCGGGATACCCTGTTGGTACGCGGACAGTACAGCCGGTTACTTCTTTTGTTTAACGGGCATGTGGTCGAAAACCCCCGTCAAAATTATTTCAATACGGCCTTCAATTCAATCATGATTACTCGTGATATTATTGACCAGCCAGAGTTTCTTGCACCTGCTCCTTCTGAGTTTCCTCTTCAAGTTGGCGCTCCAGACTCCACTATTTTCCCAATCAGTTTTTAGCAGTACCCCTCCATGGAAAAAAATGAAGCACGGAAACGCGTAGACAAACTTCGTGACCTCCTTGATCAAGCCAATAAAGCATATTACCAGGATGCTCAGCCCTTCATGAGCGATAAAGAGTTCGATGAAACGCTCAAAGAACTCGAGAAACTGGAGCGTGAATTTGGCCTTCAAGATCCGGAATCGCCTACCCAGCGAGTTGGCGGCGAGGCTTCATCGGTTTTCGAAACTGTTCAGCACCCGGTCCCTCTTTTAAGTTTAGACAATACCTATAACGAAGAAGAACTCAATGATTTTGATGGACGAGTAAAGAAAATTCTCGGTCATGAGGATTATGAATATATGGTGGAGCTCAAATTTGACGGAGCCTCACTTCGACTCCGTTATGAAAATGGCAATCTTGCTTTAGGGGCCACCCGTGGTGACGGTCAGCAGGGTGATGACATCACCAACAATGTTAAAACTATCCGCGATATTCCTCTGCAATTACAGGGAGATGCTCCTGATGTAGTTGAAGTTCGAGGCGAAGCCTATATGGAGCGGGAAGCTTTTGCGCGAATGAACCAGCATCGTGAAGAAGAAGGTTTGAATGTGTTTGCAAATCCAAGGAATTCTACGGCTGGCTCACTCAAAATGCAGGATCCAAAAGCGGTGTCACAGCGCCCAATCCGCTTCTTTGCTTTTGATATGCTCCTTGATGAAGACGATTCTCTGACTCAATCCCAAAAAGCAGAATTGTTGTCTGAATTTGGATTACCTGTTTCTGAGCACTACAAAGTCTGTTCTAAAATTGATGAGGTTCACGAAGTGATAAGTGACTGGAAGGAACTTCGTCAAAAACTCCCTTACGAAACCGATGGTGTTGTTATTAAAGTGAACCAAAGTCACCTTCGGGATGAACTTGGAACAACTTCAAAATTCCCGCGCTGGGCCATTTCATATAAGTTTGAAGCCGAACAAGCGACGACAACTATCAATGATATAACATTACAGGTTGGCCGACTTGGAACCATCACGCCCGTAGCCGAGCTGGAAGCTGTAGAACTTGCTGGCACAACGGTAAAGCGAGCCTCTCTACACAACGAAGATGAAATTCAGCGTAAAGACATTCGTATCGGTGATACAGTTGTTGTTGAGAAAGCCGGGGAAATTATACCACAAGTTGTAAGCGTTGTTGATCCCGACCGAAAAGACCGAAATGCCCCATTCACTTTTCCAAAAACTTGTCCTGCTTGTGATTCTGAACTCATCAAGTATGAAGATGAAGTTGCCTGGAGGTGCGTAAATCCAACGTGTCCTCCTCAGGTGCGAATCAGAATTGAGCATTTTGCTTCCCGCGATGCCATGGACATTGAAGGGCTGGGTGAATCGGTGGTTGATCAATTAGTTTCCGCTGAACTCATAAAAACATACGGCGATCTTTACGATCTCGAGAAAGAGCAAATTCTTGAGCTCGAGCGCATGGCCGAAAAGAGTGCCCAGAATTTGATTGATTCCATTTCAAACAGTAAAGAGCAACCTTTCGAACGGGTTATTTATGCTTTAGGGATTCGGTTCGTCGGCAAAACGGTAGCTAAAGACTTAGCCAAAGCATTTAAAAGCATGGAAAAACTGCAGTCCGTTTCTGAAGAAGAACTCATAGCCGTAGATTCCATAGGCCCGCGAATAGCTGAATCGGTAGTGGATTTCTTTAGCAATGAAAAGAATCAAAACATTGTAGCCCATCTTGGAGAAAAAGGTCTTCAGTTTGAGCAAGAGGAGGAAGAACTCGCATCAAATATTTTTGAAGGAAAGAAATTTGTGTTAACAGGTTCACTCCCCACCTATACCCGTAAAGAAGCTGCCAACCTCATAGAAAAGCATGGCGGTAAAACAGCCTCATCAGTCAGTGGAAATACCGATTTTGTTCTCGCCGGAGAATCCGCAGGAAGCAAACTCGACAAAGCCCGCGATTTGGGAGTCACTGTTTTAAACGAAGAAGAATTTAAAAACATGATTGGTGAATAATAACGGGTGGAAAACACCTAAACACCTAAACACCTAAACACCTAAACACCTAAACACCTAAACACTTTACTATTTTACCACCTTACCACCCATCACTAAAATTTCCTATCTTCACAAAAACCACTTAATACCTGCGGGATATGGACATTAAACCACTGGATACAGAGCAAATCGGACTAAAGACGCTTGAGAAACATCTCATTCGGTCAAAAAGTGAGGTCTCCCTGAAAATCGGTTTGCCCAAAGAAATATCCAATGATGAACGTCGCGTAACACTTACTCCCGGCGGAGTGTCTATTCTAAAGGCTAATGGCCACGAGATTTTCATTGAAAAAGGAGCCGGCGAAAACGCCAATTTCTCTGATCGTGAATATGCTGATGCAGGTGCTGAAATTGCTTACTCACCGGATGATGTATTTAAAAAGTCCGATCTGATTTTAAAGATTGCTCCATTGGCACAGGAAGAATTCGAGTTACTGCAACCTGATCAGGCGTTGATTTCTGCATTACATATGGGAAGTCAAACCGAACAGTATTTGGAAGCCGTAACCGAAAAATCAATTACCGGCATTGGGTATGAATTTATTCGGGGTGATGACAAAGAATTCCCCATAGTCCGGATGATGCATGAAATCACCGGTTCCATGTCAGTTCAAATTGCGGCTCACTACCTGGAAAGCATGAGTGGTGGGCAGGGTATTATGCTGGGTGGAATTTCAGGCGTACCTCCTGCTACCGTAGTTATTTTGGGGGCAGGAATCACCGGCGAATATGCAGCACGAACAGCTCTGGGCTATGGAGCTCAGGTATTTGTTATGGATACTGATTTAGCCGCTCTTCGCAGACTCGAAAATGCGTTAGACCGCAGAATTATTACCGCTGTTGCCAATCATCAGTACTTAAATACCGCACTAAAATTTGCAGATATCATTATTGGAGCTGCTATGGCGGAGGGCGAACGATCGCCATGTTGGGTTACCGATGAAATGGTGGCCGGAATGAAGCCCGGAAGTGTAATTGTCGATACAGTCATTGATCAGGGAGGGTGTGTTGCCACTAGCCGACCTACTACTCATTCAGATCCGGTTTACACCAAGCATGATGTGATCCATCATTGTGTCCCCAATATACCCGCTAATGTACCCAGAACTGCCACCTACGCCCTTAACAATGTATTAGTGCCCTACATCCTTGCTATCGGTAATGCAGGCGGTGTAAAGGAATGCTTGTGGGAAAATGTGGCGCTAAGAAATGGAACTTATTCCTATAAAAAGCACATCACCAAGAAATCGCTGGCTAAAATGTTTGATATGCCATACCGCGAAATCGAAATGTTGATCGCTTCCCAGATTTAATTTTAAGTGATAAATGTTAAGTGTTAAATAGACTTTTTCCATTCAACACTTAACATTTAAAAATTCAACATTACCTTGTCCGAACTCAACGAATCCAACTATAAACGCATCGCGGTCATCAACTGGATGCTTACTGTGCCCATGATGGTTCTGTTCGCATGGCCATATTTTTTTGGGGCGGGATTTTTAGGTATCGATGTGATCCTTAAATATATCGGGGCCTTTATATTTGCCATCCCTTTTATGCTCACCATTCTCCACGGGCATGTAACGATGGCTTTGGGATCAGTTCACCGACATCATTATTACGACTGGATGACCGAACAAAAACCCCTCACTTTCGGTCTTTTCTTCCATCCAATGTTTGTGAAAACCCGGTTTCGGTTAATCTTGCTAATTATTAGCCTGATCCTTTTACCGGTTGGGTATTTGATCGGATTATAATTTATACCCGTAGGGACGTATCATGATACGTCCCTACTGAAATTAATACGCGGTTCCGTTCTTAATGTCTTCAACAACACTTGGGTCCAACAGCGTGGAAGTATCTCCCAGATTGTCCATATCCTCAGCGGCAATTTTTCTCAAAATTCGGCGCATGATTTTACCGGATCGGGTTTTTGGCAGTCCGGATACAATTTGAATTTTATCCGGCTTGGCAATGGGACTGATAATTTTCGAAACCAGATCATTCAGCTCTTTCTTAAAAGCTTCGGGATCCGTGATTTCTTTATCACAAATCATAAACGCAAACACGCCCTGTCCTTTGATATCGTGAGGGTAACCCACAACGGCCGTTTCTACCACTTTCTCATGCTCATCCAGTGCATTTTCAATTTCAGCAGTTCCTAAACGGTGACCGGAAACATTCAGCACATCATCTACTCGGCCGGTAATTCGATAATAGCCGTCTTCATCTCTGCGACAGCCATCACCCGTAAAATAATACCCTTCATAGGTACTTAGGTAAGTCTGCTTGTATCGTTCATGATCTCCATACACGGTGCGTGCAATAGAAGGCCAGGGATGTTTAATACAGAGATTTCCCTGCACATCATTGCCTTCAATCTCATTACCATCTTCATCCATTAATACAGGAAATACTCCTGGAAGTGGAAGGGTAGCAAATCCGGGTTTAGTTGGGGTGATTCCAGCCAGAGGCGAAATCATAATTCCGCCAGTCTCTGTCTGCCACCACGTGTCCACAATTGGGCAATTTCCGCCTCCAATATGATCATCATACCAGTGCCACGCTTCTTCGTTAATGGGTTCACCTACTGTTCCTAATACTTTTAGCGAACTGAGATCATACTTCTTCACATAGTCAATATCATACGACATCAATGCACGAATAGCTGTTGGAGCTGTATAAAAGTGAGTGACTTTATACTTCTCAACCACTTCCCAAAGTCGTCCGGCATCTGGGTATGTTGGAGTTCCTTCAAAAATAATTCCTGTGGCTCCATTGAAAAGCGGACCATAGATTATATAACTATGTCCTGTAATCCAGCCGGCATCAGCGGTACACCAATACACATCATCCGCTCCCACCTGAAATACCTGACGGAATGAATAGCTCGTGTACACCATATAACCGCCACAAGTGTGCACCACCCCTTTTGGCTTACCGGTTGACCCTGAGGTGTAAAGAATAAAAAGCGGGTCTTCTGCATCCATCTCAACCGCCTGATGCTTTTTGGAAGCATTCCGAATCAAATTGTGCCACCATTCGTCGCGGCCTTCTTTCCACTCGATGTCGCGGTTCGTACGCTGACAAACGATCACACTTTCTACACACGGGCTGTTCTCAAGTGCTTCATCTGAAATATCTTTAAGAGGAACATGCTTATCTCCGCGACGCAATCCGTCATTCGTAATCAGCATCTTGGCTTCACAGTCATTAATACGTTCTGAAAGTGATTGTGCTGAAAAGCCTGCAAATACAATAGAGTGAACTGCCCCAATTCGTGCACAAGCTAAGGCCGCAATTACCAGTTCAGGAGTCATAGCCATATAGATAACTACGCGATCTCCTTTCTTCACGCCTTTGCTCTCCAATACATTGGAGAACCTGCATACATCTTCATGCAGCTGTTTGTAAGTAATTGTTCGTCGAAAAGAATCCGGGTGATTCGGCTCAAAAATAAATGCAGTTTTATTGCCTATGGTATTCAGGTGACGATCCAGTGCATTTTCTGTGATGTTCAGCTTACCGCCTTCAAACCATTTTACATCGGCCCCTTCAAAACTTCCGGTTTGGGTTTTGTCCCAGCGCTTACGCCAATAGAACGTTCCCGCCTCATGATCCCAAAATTTTAAGCGGTCTTCCCTGCTTTCCTCAAAAGTCTCTGTGTATTCGTCGAACGATTTTAAATTAAGCCACATTTTTAATTCGGTTTGGTTAGTTAATTTTTGCTGATGTTGACGGTTTTTTAGCGGATAATCAAGTAGAAGTCGAAATTTGAGAAGATTTAACCATTTTTTTGAGAGTATTTAACGAATGAGTAAAGGCAAAAAGGTCATAAATGATTGGTTTGAATCCCAAGGATGGGAAACCTTCCCTTTCCAAGAAGAGGTTTGGAATGCTTTCCTGGATGACAAGAATGGACTGCTGAATGCACCCACCGGAAGCGGTAAAACTTTTGCCCTTTGGATGCCTAATCTCATCAAATGGATTAATGAACATCCTGAAACCTATCAGGAAAAAGAAAAGAACGGTCTTAAACTTCTATGGATCACCCCCCTTCGGGCGCTTGCTAAAGACATTCAAAAAGCGCTCCAGAATTCTGTGGATGAAATGGGAATTCCATGGGAAATTGGCAGAAGAACCGGAGATGTTTCTCAATCCATAAAACAGAAGCAAAACCGAAAAATGCCGGAGGTATTGATTACAACCCCGGAAAGTATTCATATCCTGTTAGCTCAAAAAAACTACGAGCGGCATTTCAAAAATCTGGATGCAGTCGTTGTAGATGAGTGGCATGAACTGCTGGGATCAAAGCGTGGTATTCAAACAGAACTTGGTCTTTCCCGTCTCCGCGGACTTCGTCCCAATATATCTGTATGGGGTATTTCTGCGACCATTGGAAATCTTGACGAAGCCATGGATGTATTGTTGGGACCTCAGCAAGATCAAAAACCGGTTATCATCAAAGCAAAGGTTCAGAAGAATATCGAAGCCATCTCAGTTCTTCCTGATGAAATGGAAAACTTTCCCTGGTACGGCCACCTGGGCTTGAAGCTCTTACCCAAAATTCTTCCGATTATAGACGATAGCCGCTCTACACTCATCTTCACAAACACCAGAGCACAATCCGAAATTTGGTTTCAAAACCTCTTAGAAGTTCGACCCGATTTAGCAGGAGCCATTGCGATTCATCACGGTTCTTTGGATCGAAAAGTTCGGGATTGGGTAGAAGAATCTTTACATGAAGGCATCCTTAAAGCTGTCGTTTGCACCTCAAGCTTAGATCTGGGAGTGGATTTCACCCCGGTAGAAACAGTTATTCAGATTGGAAGTCCTAAAGGGGTTGCCCGGTTTATGCAGCGTGCGGGACGGAGCGGACATCAACCCGGCTCAACCAGTAAAATCTATTTTGTACCAACACACGCTCTGGAACTGGTGGAAGCTGCCGCCCTAAAGTCTGCAATTAATTCTGAAGAAATGGAAAGCCGCGATCCAATTCTGAAGCCATATGACGTTTTGGTTCAGTATTTAGTCACGCTGGGAGTTTCGAATGGCTTTTTACCGAATGAACTATTTGAGGAAGTGAAAAAGACCTTTGCCTATCAAACCCTGTCCCGGAAAGAATGGAAAGATATCATGCAGTTCATCACGGTTGGGGGTAAGTCACTGAGCAGATATAACGAATACTCAAAAATCGAAATTGACGAGGATGGACTGTATAAAGTAACCAATCGAAGAATTGCCCGACGGCACCGAATGAGTATTGGTACCATTGCCAGCGATGCAATGCTTCGTGTTAAATATATGAGTGGAAGATCTTTGGGAGCTGTTGAAGAATGGTTTATTGCTCAGCTCAAAATTGGAGATACTTTTTGGTTTGCCGGAAGAAATCTGGAGCTGGTCAAAATGAAAGATATGACGGTGTATGTAAAGAGATCCAAAGGTAAATCGTCCAAAGTACCCAGCTATATGGGCGGTCGTATGTCACTTTCCTCTAACATGACAACCATCCTCCGGAAAAAGATGCGCGAAGCCGTTTCGGGAGATTACGATGATGTTGAACTTAAAAAACTAACCCCTCTTTTTGATATCCAGCGTGACTGGTCCATCCTGCCAGACGATAATCAGTTTCTAATTGAGAAATCAAATTCCAGAGAAGGGTGCCACGTCTTCTTTTTCCCATTTGAAGGGCGCTATGTACATGAAGGAATGTCTGCCTTGATTGCCCACCGGCTTTCCAAAATGACTCCTATTACCTTTTCAATTGCTATGAACGACTATGGCTTTGAATTGCTTTCTGATCAGGATATTCCCATTGAAGACGCTTTGGGAAAAGATCTATTTTCTCCGGATAATCTGGTTGAAGATATTATGGCAAGCATTAACAGTGCCGAATTGGCGAAGCGAAGATTCAGAGAAATCTGTCAGATAGCCGGACTTGTTTTTCAAGGATTTCCGGGACAGGCCAAAACCAATAAGCATCTCCAGATGTCTAGTAGCCTGTTCTTTGATGTGTTTATGGAGCATGAACCGGATCACCTGTTAATTCAACAAGCTTTTGACGAAGTTTTGACGATACAATTAGATGAAGTTCGTTTACGAAAGGCGTTGAAAAAAATATCAAACCAAGAAATTGTAATGAATCATACCGAGCGATTTACTCCCTATGCCTTCCCCATTATGGTTGATCGGCTACGTGAAAAACTAAGTTCAGAAAAACTTACTGATCGAATTAAGAAAATGCAGCTTCAATTGGAAAAGCACGTTAAATGAAATTTAAGAACAGCCAGAATTTTACTTTTAAGGATCAATCACTATTCCTCCTCCCACAAAAAGCACTGTATTGGGAAGAAAAAAAGATGCTGATTATATCTGACGTCCACTTTGGTAAATCAGGGCATTTCAGAAAACATGGCATTGCTGTTCCTGACTCGGTGAATAAATCAAATATCAGCCGTTTGGACGATGTAGTACAGAACTGCGAGCCAGAGAAAATCATCTTTTTAGGTGATTTGTTTCATAGTGAGTCCAATAAAGAAGTAGAACAGTTCAAAGAATGGAGGCAATCTTATGCTTCAACTGAAATGATCCTAACCATTGGAAATCACGACTTACTTACCGGCTTCGAATATGAGAAAATGGGTCTAAATTGTGTGAACCGGTTTGAAGCCACCCCTTTTACTTTTGTGCATGATGAGTCGAATCATAATCAATCCAGTTTTTACCCGATATCCGGACATATTCACCCCGCAATAAAACTCAAAGGAAAAGGACGTCAGCGAATATATATGCCCTGCTTTTATTTTGGGAAAGACGCCGCTCTATTGCCAGCTTTCGGAAGTTTTACCGGAAGTTACCGAATCAATCCCACTCAGAATGAATTTGTTTATGCCATTGTTGAAGGTGAAGTCGTTCGAATTCCAACCAATTATTAGCCTTACCTAAAAATGTGTTACAAAAAAAATCTACCTCTAAAAACCATTCTCTTTGGGTTAATTCTCTTGATAATTCCAGACTTGTTACACGCACAAAATGGTACATTTGATACCCAATTTTACGCACAAAAATCTTTCGAACTCCAAAAAAAGGGTATGATTTTTCTTGGAAGTTGGGCTACTCTCAACATTTTATCTGGAACATCCGGGTATTTTTTGAGCGAGAATAGCTCGAGATATTTTCACCAAATGAATGCCGGCTGGAATTTGGTGAATATTGGAATTGCAGGTTTTGCACTCTACAATATTTCAATGACTGATGTCAGTGCCTTAGGTTATACTCAATCCATAAGTGAGCTTCAAAATCTAGACAAGCTATTGCTCCTTAATGCCGGTCTTGATGTTGGATACATGGCTACCGGAGCCTGGCTTTGGGAGCGCGGTTTACGTAAGAATTCTAATCGTCTTGAAGGCTATGGGAAATCACTGGTCTTACAAGGAGCATTCCTCTTCGCATTCGATCTTGTGCTCTATATGATGCATTCACCCATTACAGGGGAACTGCTTAATCTTTCCGAGAACCTGACCTTAACCACTAACGGGTTTAGAATAGATTTCTAACTTACTGATTCGCTTTTCTTTTATAACAGTGATGCAGTCTGCTAAGAATACGGTGCTTTTTGGTCCTAACGTTAGCATTCGATAAATCAAACTCTTCTACGGCATCATCAGTGCTGGCATCCGGTTTATCCATGAAATACACGATAAATTCCCGAGATTTCTTCCTGAGCTCATTCAGACATTCTTCAAGAATTCGTTGCCTTTCTTTATCTAAGAGGTTTTTAAACTGCTGTTCTGGTTCATATACCTCGTTAAAAGCCTCATCATCGTAGTTAAACTTGTGTTGCCGTTTTACAAAACGAAGATATTCATGACGGCATGACTTAATCAGGTAACTAAAGATATACTTACTGTTTTTGATATTGTTCTTTCGAATCTGTTCAAAAACATCCAAAAAAGCTTGTTGAACGCATTCCTTAGCAGCGTTCGCCTCCGCGCTCATTACCACCTGTAGATAATCTTCCAGCCTTGGAATCAACTCAGACAAAAGCTCGCTGGCCTTTGCTTCGTCTCCTTTCTGAAGTGCTTCTACTAATTCCGAATAATCAACTCTGTGTTGTGCCAAACTAACCAACCGATAATTAAAATTTTCAACACTTACCTGCTTTCAACTGCAAGAACATTCTTTGTTTGCTTACTTCATTACAGTATCTGTTAAAATGTTTACAGCTTCAATAATAAGTCATTTTTTTTGAATTATTAGTGTTTTTTAATCTTTTTGTGGCGGCTACAAATATTAAAAATTACATTATATGTGTAACAAATAGATAGAAAATCACTCTTTTATTGGACTATAGAAATGTCTTTACTCTAAAAAGTAGATAGAAAATAAAATGTAACATTTAGTGCTTTAAGTACTCTTATGCTTAACCCTAAATATAATTTATAAAAATAATACTGNCTATGAAATCTCTTAAATCTCTTTTCGCCCTNATCGCTATCGTTTCTCTTTCTTTCGGATGTGCTTCGGTTACCGANGCTTCCCTTTCCGATGAACTCGCCAGCGAGCCAACCATCGAAACCACTTCTGACAACGGCGTATTCTCCGGNGGCAACGACGTGAAGCCTATTGTCGAAAAGCCTTGGTA